>NZ_LZML01000062.1:0-173133 GCF_001665695.1 Nocardia sp. 852002-51101_SCH5132738
CCACCCCCGCACTGACCGCCTGATCGAACAGGATCACGCGGAAATCACCCCGATACACCACCCGCTTGGACTTGACCCCCAGATCTTGCCGCGATGGCCGACGGCGGTGGGTGTCATGAACCCAGGACCGTGTCCTCCTCGCGCGCATCGTAAGTCTCGCGCGCAGATTCGATGGCCGGCATATGGTCGGCTGCCCATGCCAGCAGTACGTCGACAGGGTGGCGCAGGGTTTTGCCGAGGGGGGTGATTCGGTATTCGATCGCGACCGGGCGGGTGGTGACGACTACGCGTTCGATCACGCCGTTGCGCTCGAGTCTGCGCAAGGTCGCGGTGAGCGACTTCTGGGTGACCGCGGGAATGGCGCGGCGTAGTTCGTTGAAGCGGCACGGGCGTTCGCAGAGTTCGTTGAGGACGCTGAGCGACCACTTGTCGAGCACTTGATCGAGTAGGTCACGGTGCGCTGTCTCGATGCGGATTTCACCGTTGGTATCCATGCTGAAACCTGGTTTCGTTGAAGTGTCCTTCATCAACTAAGTATCTTAGCGATACTACGAAAACGAAAGGTCCAGAGCATGACTGTCAAGCACTTCACGCCCGAGGGTATGTTGCAGCCGACCCCCTACCATCACGTGGCTGTAGGCACCGGATCGCGCCAGGTGCACGTCAGCGGGCAGGTCGCACATTTCGCGGACGGCACTCCGGTTGTGCCGGGCGATCTCGCCGGGCAGGTCGCCCAGGCGCTGCGCAACACTGCTCGCGGATTGGCCGGTGCGGGTGCGTCTTTCGCGGATGTGCTGCGCCTGACGTTCTACGTCACCAGGTGGAGCCCGGAGCAGATCGACGACTTCATGGCCGGCGTGGAGGCGGTCGCCGCGGAGATCGGACTGCCGATCCCGATGCCTCCGGCGTCACTGATCGGTGTCGACTACCTTTTCGAGCCGGATGTGCGGGTGGAGGTCGAGGCGACCGCGGTGCTCGACTGACCGGCAGGAATATCGGCTAGCAATTTCATGATTTCTCAATGCATATCGCTGGGATGGGCGGTTACCCGCCCGCACGACCCGGTTTCACTGCCCTCGCCACGGTGCACGCGGGACTGGGTATGTGCTCCCGGCCCAACTGCCCTGGGCCGGGAGCACCTGCCTGTCGAAGCTGTCGTGAATGATTCGGCTGCCGGCATGCCCCACGGCGGCAACCGCACGGGCAGCCTCGTCTCACGCTAGCCGCCCCGTCAGCGAGGCGGCCGAAAAGACTAGAGACGCAAGCTCTCCGCGCCGGTGTGATTGCGGCGCGAACCCTGTTTGGCAGTCCGAATCCCGGGAATACGGGCGCAATGGGAACCGCCGTCAAGTATGTGATCGGCCTCGTCGAATCGACGGGGACCGCTCGGGCAGCCGACTTCGACATCGAGGGCATCGTCGACAATCTGCATGCCTTGGTCGACGACTGGGACTTCAGCATCATCGACCGCCCTTTGTTCTGGGGCGTCATCGCCAGCTACCAGCGGTGATAACGGTTTCCTGAGGCCCGCGTGGCCCGGGTGACGCGCTCTCCGACGAGCAGCGACGTGCCGGACGCTGTGCAATCGGCGAGACATACGCGGTCGTGCCCCACTTCCGCCGCCACTCGCCGCGTTGCGGGGGTCCCAGCGCCGATCGGGCTATGGCTCGTTGTGGGCAAGGTCGGCGGCGGTGTCCGCAAATAGCCGCACAACGTAGTCGATGACTGCGGAGGTGGCGCTCGCGCACTCGCCGTGGATTCGAGCGGTGGTGGTCGAACTCGTTTACCCAATACTGTGCCGCCTTCGTGTTGGGTCGTTGCGCGGTAAGTCGACCGGTCGCTCGGTTCGAGGCTTCAGCTGGATTACCTGCCTGCGGTGACGCTCGATATCACCCCACAGTCCGATGCCATGCCATACCTGGGGGTGAGTTGAAACGAGAAGCCGGCCAATAGCTTCGGTGTATCGACACGTCACCCCGCCCCACCGCGCGATGCACCGGATCCCGATCGACATCGGTCGGGATCCCGAGCGGGCGAGGTGTCGTCCGCGCCTCAGCTCCCAGGAAGAACCATGACGACACCGGCTTTGGTCCCACTGCCCTCCCCGAGATCATCGCGGCGTACCGACGGTGATTACGCCCGCCTGTTACGTCGAATCTCCGACGCGGGCTTGATGACTCGACGTCCCGTCTACTACGCCATCCGGCTCGGCCTCGTCGGGATTGCGTTCGTAGCCGGCTGGGTGGCGCTCGTGCTCGTCGGCGACTCGTGGTGGACGCTTCTGGTCGCGGCGTTCATGGCCGTGACCTTCGCTCAGGTCGCGCTCGTCATGCATGACGTCGCCCACCGCCAGGTGTTCCGGCTCCGTCGCCCGACCGAGATCATGGGTCGGGTCGTCGGCAATGCCGGGATCGGACTGGCGTACGGGTGGTGGCAGGACAAGCACACGCGGCATCACGCAAATCCGAATCACGAGGAGCTGGATCCTGATGTCGCGCCGGACATTCTGGTGTGGTCGCAACGGCAGGCGCGGGCCAGTCGTGGGTTGCCTCGGCTGATCGGGCGGGCGCAGGCGTTCCTGTTCTTCCCGCTGCTGATGTTGGAGGGGCTGAATTTGCATGTGGCCGGGGTGCGGGCGCTCCGGAACCGGGCGGTCAAGCACCGTGTAGTGGAGGGCGTGCTGCTGTTCGGGCATTTCGCCGGCTATCTGGGAGCACTGTTCGCAATTCTGCCTGCCGACAAGGCTTTTGCGTTTTTCGTTGTGCACCAAGCGCTGTTCGGGCTCTACATGGGGTGCATCTTCGCGCCGAATCACAAGGGTATGCCGACCTTCACGGGAGACGACCGGCCCGACTACTTGCGCCGGCAGGTGTTGACCTCGCGCAATGTGCGCGGCGGCGTGCTGACCGATATCGCTCTCGGTGGGCTGAACTATCAGATCGAGCACCACTTGTTCCCCAGCATGCCGACTCCGAATCTGCGGTACGCCCAGGTGATCGTCCGCAATTACTGTGCCGAGATCGGCGTGCCGTATCACGAGACCGGGCTGGTCACCTCGTACTGCGAGGCGCTGAGGCACCTGCATGACGTCGGTGTGCCATTGCGCAGCGGAGGTTCGCACCAGGCGCAGGATGTGCCAATCGAGGGGCCGGCAGCGGGACGCTAGGCCGGCTCGATTCGAACGCCCATCGCTCTTCGCGCCCGACCCTCGCGTGACCGCGTTACGCACCCACAGCATCGCGCCTGGCGGCACTGCATCAGGCGCCCGCAGCATCGCCCGTGCAGCTGGTGGCACCGCGCCACGCGCCCGTCACCGCCAGACCGTGCGGCACCGCGCCAGACCGTGCGGCACCGCGCCAGACCGCGCGTCACCGCGCTACACCCGCGGCACCGCGCTACACCCCGTCACACCCCGCGCCACCGCGCTACGTCCGTGAGGCCGTGACGCGCACGAAGAAGTGCTCGTGCCCTTAATCCACAGCATCCAGCATCGGCCGGCGTGCGGGGATGTGTACTGGTCGTGCAAACCTCGCCGAATTTTGCAGTTTTCTCGCATTCTCATCGAGGTTTGCACGAAAAATTCGACCCCGACGCCCATTCGACATCGCGCGAAGCGAGTCGCAGCCCAACTTCGTGAAGTCGCCACCATTCGCGCTATTCGGCGGGCGCACAATGGGCCGTGCGAGGATCGGAGCACTCAACCACGGGAGATGTGATGACCACACTGGAACAGGCGGTGGAGCTCGGTCGCGCCGAGAAGGGGCTCGCCGTCGTCTCCACTCTCAGATCCGACGAGACTATTCAGTCCACGCTGGTCAACGTCGGGCTGTTGGCTCATCCTTCGACGGGGGAGCCGGTTCTTGGTTTCGTTACCTACGGCAAAGTCAAGCTCGCGAACCTTCGCGCTCGCCCGCAGGTCAGCGCCACGTTCCGGCAGGGCTGGGCATGGGCGACAGTGGAGGGGCGCGCTCAGATCGTGGGTCCCGACGATCCGCAGCCGTGGATCGACGCCGAGGGATTGCGTCGGCTTCTGCGTGATGTGTTCACGGCCGCCGGCGGTGAGCACGACGACTGGGACGAGTACGACCGCGTGATTGCGGCGGAGCGCCGTGCGGCGGTCCTGGTCGAACCGACTCGGGTGTACAGCAACGGCGGCTAGTTTCGACGAAAGGGATTGGGCCATGCGGATATTGAGAACGCCCGACGAACGCTTCACGGGGCTGCCCGACTTTCCGTTCGAACCGCATTACGTCGAGGTGCCCGCGGGTGACGGGACCACGCTGCGGATGCACTACCTGGACGAGGGCTCGCCCGACGGTGAGGTCGTGCTGCTGCTGCACGGCGAACCGTCGTGGTCGTACCTGTATCGGCGGATGATCCCCGTGCTGGTGGCGGCCGGGCTGCGTGCGATCGCGATCGACCTCGTCGGCTTCGGCCGTAGCGACAAGCCGGCGGACCGTGGGGACTACACCTATCAAGCACACGTCGACTGGACCTGGGCGGCGATCGAAGCCATCGGCCTCGACCGGATCACCCTCGTATGCCAGGACTGGGGTGGATTGATCGGGCTACGTCTGGTCGGAGAACATCCCGATCGCTTCGCGCGCGTTGTCGCCGCGAATACATTCCTGCCGACCGGTGATAGCCATCCCGGCGACGCGTTCCTCGCATGGCAGCGCTTCAGCCAGGACACACCCGACTTCCGAGCGGGGAAGATCGTCAACGGCGCGTGCCTGACCGATCTCTCTCCCGAGGTGATCGCTGCCTACGACGCTCCCTTCCCCGACGACACCTACAAGCAGGGCGCTCGCCAGTTCCCGCTCCTGGTTCCGACCAGTCCCGAGGATCCTGCCGCCCCCGCGAACCGGGCCGCGTGGGCAGTCCTGGAGACGTTCGAGCGGCCGTTCCTGTGTGCCTTCTCGGACTCGGATCCGATCACGCGCGGCGGGGACAAGGTGCTGTCGTCGAAAATCCCTGGCGCCGCAGCGCATTCACCGGTGACCATCACCTCGGCCGGGCATTTCCTCCAGGAGGACAAGGGCGAAGAACTCGCTGCAGTGGTCGTCGACTTCGTCCACGCGACGCCGTTGGACCAGTCGCTCGCCTGAGGCGACTGGATTGGCGGCGTGCCCGACTCGACCGCTGCGGCTGTCCCCTTGCCATCGATGGTCGCGGTCGGGCACTGCCTAAGCGATCCGCAGCGCGGGCTGGGCCAATTCCGGATCCGGGTCGTAGAGCGGATCGATCAACCGGGCCACGTCCCACCAAATCCGGACGGTGTCCGAGCCGGTATCGCGGTCGTGCGGGCCGCGAACGCTCCGGGAAAAGACAAGTTTCCTTGACATTAGATGTCAAACATCCTTAACATTGGTTTCGTGGTCGGCGATCAGCAGGAGCATCCGGTACGCAAGCGACGGCGCGAGTGCCGGATGACCCAGGCGCAATTGGCGACGACCGTCGGCGTCAGCCGGCAGACCGTGATCTCGATCGAACAAGGCGACTACGCGCCGAGTGTCTATCTCGCGCTGCGGATCGCCCGTGCGCTGGGAACGACGGTGGAAGACATTTTCTGGACCGAGGATCTGGAGGGGACATGGCCAAAACCACTGCATTCGAAGACATCTTCCTAGCGCCCGACGAACCGGCCTGGGGCGACGAGCGCGCCCGCGAGGAGTTCTACCGAGGCTCGACCATCGCGCTGTGCGCCACGATCTACGGCTGTTACGCCATCGCCATCGTCGCCGCAGCGTTGGATGCCAAGTGGGTATCGCTGCTGATCTTCGTGCTGCCCAGTCTCACATCACTTCTGCTCCTGCGCTATTGCGCGCGGCGCGGCATCGATATGCAGACCGTGCTGAAAGGCTTCCCGCCGCGGCGTAAACGGATCGCGTATGCCACGACGTATCCGCTGATCGCCGCGTGGGTGATCGTCTTCCTGTGGCGCACCCTGCCATCGGATTCGTTGCCGCAGAGTCTGTTAGGCGCGGTGGCCGGCGGTGCGGTCGGAGCGGCTGTCGCCGGAACGATCGCAAAGCTCGTTCGGCGCCGCTCCGCAGCGCAGCAACTTCCCGAGGACGACAGCTTCGACTAGCGATACGTGTGAAGCTGCCGCTCTCACCGTGGAAGATGATGTGCCGCAGCGCGATAACGTCCCGGGGGAGTGCTGTACTCGCGCTTGAAGGCCTTGGCGAAGGCGAATTCGGAGGTGTAGCCGACTCGCTGGGCCACAGTGTGCAACGGGGTGTCGTCGGAGCGGAGCAAGCGGCCGGCGAGAGTCATGCGCCACCAGGTCAGATAGGCCAGTGGGGATCGGCCGACCGTGGCGGTGAAGCGGCGGGAGAAGGCGGCGCGTGACAGGCCGCCGAGGGTGCCTAGTTCCTCTACGGTCCACGGCTTTTCGGGGCTGGTATGGATGGCGCGGAGGGCGGTGGCGACGGGGCGATCGGCCAATGCGGCGGCCCAGCCGTTACGCGGGGTCCCGTCGTCCTCGGTGTCCAACCACCAGGCGCGCAGGATGTAGAGCAGCAGGGTGTCGAGCAGGGACGTGATGATCGCGTCCGAACCGGGCTGGGACTCCTCGAGTTCGGTGCCGAGTAGTTCGACCGCCGCTCGCAGGGAGCGGTGCGCTCCGACTCGTGGGCGCAGATGGACGACATCGGGGAGGTCGGTGAGCAGGGGGTGAGCGCGTCGACGGTCGAGTTGGTATGCGCCGCAGAGCAGTAACGTACTGGGCGCCTCGGGTTGGTGGGGTTCCGTCGCGGGTGGTGGCCACGATCCGTCGGGCAGTGGGTTCACCACGCGCAAAGGTACGGACGGATCGCTGGCCAAGGCGTGGCCGCGGCCGTGCGGCAGGAAGACGATATCGCCGGGGCCGAGCGGAGTGGGTTCGCGATTCTCGACGATCAACCATGCCGAACCTTGCAACACGACATGGAATCCCGTGCCGTCGGACGCGGGGAAGCGCATTCCCCACGGAGCCGACTTGTGCTGGCGCGAGGAGTGCGGGCGGCCGGTTCGCATCGTCGCGACGGCATCGCTGAGTACGTCCAAACCCATATCCGCATGGTAGCCGCGAACGGCGCAGCGAGACGAACGGACATTTGCGCGAGACTTTCACGCATAGATCATCTTCACGGCGGTACATATCGTCGATGGCATGACAACCGACGCGATTTCCGCACGCACCGTCGTCTTCCACGAACTCGGTGACCCCGAGGTATTGACCATCGAGAATCTCGACCTGCCCGCTCCCGGACCGAGGGAGGTACTCATCCGCATCGAAGCACTCGGACTCAACCGAGCGGAGGCCTTGTTCAGGGCCGGCACCTACTACTATCTGCCGACGCTTCCGGGATCCCGGCTCGGCTACGAATCCTCCGGGGTGATCGAGGCGGTGGGCGCCAATGTCACCGAATTCGCTGTGGGGGACAAGGTTTCGACGGGCCCGAATATCGAGATGAGCTCGGCGGGGGTCTACGCCGAGCGGGTCGTGCTGCCGGTGGAGTCCGTGGTGCCGCGCCCGGAAGGCCTCGACGCGGTGACCGGCGCGGCCACCTGGCTGACCTACTCCACCGCATACGGTGGACTGATCGAAACCGGTGGGCTGCGTCCCGGTGACCATGTACTGATCACCGCGGCGTCCAGCGGTGTCGGTATCGCCGCGCTGCAAACCGCTGCCCGCATCGGCGCTATCCCCATCGCGGTCACCCGCACCGGCGAGAAGAGTCGATACCTCCTCGACAACGGGGCGGCGCACGTCATCGCCTCGGGCGATACCGACGTCGTGGCCGAGACCCGCCGCATCACCGACGGCGTCGGCGCGCAGGTGATCTTCGACGCCGTCGGCGGACCGGGCCTGGCCGAATTGAGCACGGCCGCAGCGCATAACGGCACCGTCGTCGTCTACGGTTGGCTCGACCAGCGCCCGATGGCGATGCCCATGAACTGGCCGCTGCGAATTCTCGGGTACGCGAACATGGAGCTGTCGGTCACCGCCGACGGTCGCCGCCGGATCAACCACTGGATTGCCTCCGGCATCCGCGATGGTGTTTTCCGGCCGCACGTGGGGGCGGTCTTCGACGGTCTCGACAGCATCCGCGACGCCCACCGTCTGATGGAATCCAGCACCCACACCGGCAAGATCGTCGTCAAACTCTGAATGTGGGCTATGACGCGCATGATGGAGCCGTCGCTGGTCACCGATGTGGGTGACGTCCGGCTCGCCGCCATCGTCGTGGATGGTCGAGCAGTTCCTGGTGCTGGTTCCGGCATCCGGGGTGCCGCGCTCGGGGTTTTCCTGCGAAAGCAAGGCGTCGTCGAGCGATGAATCGCGGGAGGATCGACGGCGTGGCTCGAAGAGCTCCGGACGTAGGTCTGCCCATGCTGCGTCGCGAAACCGACCGCTGTAGCGGTGGATTGGTGAAGGGTGCCGATTGCCGCTGCGGAGTAGCCTCGACGCGGGGTGGGCAGGTGAAAGGCGATATGTATGTCCAGTGGGAACATGTTCAGCGTCTACGGGCGGATGAAGGCTCTGCCCGGGCGGCGTGACGAACTGATCGCTGTGCTCCTCGCCGGATTTCGCGCCGGCGGAGACGAGAGCGGCCTGCTCCACTACAGCATCAACATCGCATTCGACGACCCGGACACGATCTGGCTGACGCAGCTGTGGCGCGATAAGGACGCACACGACGTCACCACCCGTTCCGAGCCGGTGGCGGCGGTCTCTCGCCAGGTTCCGCCGCTCCTGGCCCAGCAGCCCGAAGGCGGTTACGGCCACACCGTCCATGTCGGCGGTCGAATCACCGAAGGCTAAGCGGGTCGCGCGACTGGCCGTCCCGGACGGGCGAGCGGCGGAATAGCCCAGACGACGAAGGCCGGAACAGCACCATAGTCATCGCCCCGCCGATCGAGAAGCGGGCGATGACAAGACGGAACGGGCACCCACGGCGGCTACCTCACGACTGCCATACGGGGGCGGGGCCGATGGAGCTGACGGAGCCGGGGCGCCCATAGCCTGAACCCGCTTACGCACGGGTCGCCGTAGTCACCGTGTACCCCTTCGGATCTCGCCACGACCGGCCCGGGTTGGCTGCGAACCAGCCGCGCAACTCGGATTCCACCTCGGCACGGATCTCGGGATATTCGGGCGCGGCCGGCGTGACGCCCGAGAACGCGAACAGCGATTCCGCGAACCGGATCGCGGGTTCGGGTTCCGGGATGACCAGTGCGTTGTCGGACGATCGGACTTCGGCGTTGCCGAAGACATCTCGCATCATGGCGGGCACGGTGTCGGAGTTGACGGTGTGGTTCATCATGTCCGGCGGCTCTCGGAACCCGTAGCGGCCGGCGACGGCCGTGACGAGGTCGCGGGTCCGTGCGCACGCTCTGGCATTGTTGACGACGACACATACCGTGCCGCCGGGACGGACCACCCGTCGGAACTCCCGGAGAGCGGCGAACGGGTCGTCGAGGTGGTAGAGCATGTGCCTGGCCGTCAGGCAATCCCACGCTCCGTCGGGAGCCGGTATCTGCTGTGCCGTCGCGCGGACACCGGCCCCACCCGGCACCCGGGCCGCCGCAGCCGCGGCCGACGGTGAGGCATCGAGACCGCACAATCGCCCGGCATGGCCGCGCTCGGCGAGGAGGGTAATGAATTCTCCGGTACCGCAACCGATATCGATCAGATGCTCGGATCCCGAGAGTCGCAATGCATCGAACACCGAGGCGTTCACGTCGTCGTCGACCTCGGAATAGAGCTGGTGCGTCCGGATGCGGATCCGAAGAGCATCCAGGTTCGCATACTCGGAGGTGAGCGACGGAGTTGTCATCGGTGCCCTTCCGGATCGGTGCTTCGCCCTGGAAACCACTCTGCCGCAGAGGCACGCGGGGCGCTCGACGTTCGGTGAACAGGAATCCGACAGCGCCGCACCGGTTGCCGATGCCGCGCCCTCGCAGGGTGACCGCGGCCCGGGGGACAGGCCGTGGTGACGAGTGGGCTGAGTTCTGCCGGGACGTCGACGCTCATCCTCTGTCGCCGATCCGATCCCGAATGCCCCACGACGCCGAACCGACTGAGGAATAATCGTCGAAGTCGTTGCGTGACAAAACATGTGAATGACGGGGGTGGCTGGTGAACGACTATCTGTCTCTGCTTCCATCGACCTTGCAGTGGATTTCCAGGCAACTCGATTCGGTGTCGCCGATACCGTGGCCGCTGTGGATCGGCGGGTTGTTTCCGGTCTACGTGGCTGTCGTGTCTGTCCTGCTCTGGTTTCTGCGGGGGTCGGTGTGGCCGGTTCAATGCGCTTATCCGCGCACGAGCAAGGGGCGACCGTGCCGCAATTGGGTGCCCGGCGAGTGGATGCGCTGTCGCCACCACAATCGCCGTGTCACATATCGGTACGGGCACCAGGTGGTGAAACTGCAACGCTGGCAGACGCTCACCAGGGGCAACAAGATCGTGGACAGGCCGGAGATCGGCGTGGGAGCGCTGAGGCTGCGCCCGGCCGACGCTACCTTGCTGTACGAGAGGGGTTACGCCAGACCGCCTTTGGCTGTGGTGCGGTTGCTGCCGGACAAGGTCGAGGCGGTGCTGCGGCGGGTGAAGGAGGCACGCTTGAGGAATCCGGCGCCGCCCGCGGACGATGCGGACTCCGACCGCACACCCTACGAACCGATCGCGACGGAACGGCGGACCGATATCGCGAAAGGGCTGAACCAGGTTGTCCGAGCGACCCAGTTCGCGACGATCGCCTTCTGCGTCGCCATCGTTTTCACGATCATCGCGATATTGCTCCGCGACACCGCTCAGACCGTCCTCCAGTATGTGGCGACACTGGGATTCGTATTGGCTTGGGCGGCAACGAGTGCGGGAGTCTACGGGCGCAGCGAGACGTGGCTCAAGGGTGCATGCCTGAAATCACTGAAATGGTGGGCGGGCATTTTCGTGCCGGTGGGTCTGCTCAATCTCGCCTTCACGGTCATGAACAAATCTCCCGCATAACGCCGGATGCTCTCGGCCCGGCCCATCGTGACGAGTTCTGTGAGGGCCACGGGAACCCGGCGCAACCGCGATCGTTCGCCGACGAACCCTGTCAAGCGCGGTCGTGGAGGGTGATGTGGTAGCCGTCGGGGTCGGCGAAGGTGAAGGTTCGGCCGAAGGGGCCGTCGATCGGTGCGGAGACGATGGGGTGACCGTCGGCGGCCAGAGCGTCGTGGATGGTTTGGACGTCTGTGGCGTGGAGCCAGATCGCGGTGCCGATTCCGGGTTGGGCCGCGGACGCGAGATCGGTGCCGGGGACGATGTCGCGGAGTGCGAACGCGATCGGCTTCGTCTCGAAGACGACGGCGTGCGGTGGGCCGGCCGGTGAACGGACGAGGCCGAGGTACTGCTCGTAGAACGCCTGTGCAGCGGCGAGGTCGCGGGTTTGAAGTGAGATGAAGTCGGGGCCGGTGACGGGCACGAGGATGCTCCTTAGGTTGTGTCAGGTTTCTGACACAGACAACGCTATGTCAGAATACTGACATGAGTCAAGACGGCGCCGGCGTCGACCTCGAGACGTCACTGGGCTACCTGCTGAAAGAGGCTTCGAGCGTCCTTCGCGTCGCCATGGAGGAGGTATTGCGGCCGCTCGGGATGAGCGTGACCCACTACTCCTGCCTCGAGCTGCTGGCTCAACGACCCGGCTTGTCGAACTCGGAACTGGCGCGGGGTGCGTTCGTGACACGGCAGTCGATGAACGTGCTGCTCCAAGCCCTGGAACGAGACGGCTACGTGACCAGGCCCGCGGAGGCGCCGGTCGGAAAGGTGCTCCCCACGCGGCTCACGGCTCGCGGACGACGGAGCCTCGAGAAGGCGAGCGCGGCGGTCCGGTCCGTCGAAGACAGAATGCTGGCCGGCCTGACCGAGAGCGAGCGGGCGACCGCGTTGCGGATCCTTCGGAGCATGATCCGCTCCCTGCGCGAGGGCAACGACGACGCATAACTCGTTACCTTCGCTGTAACGTGACTGAAGTCGCTCATTCGTGGTAGCCGGAACATATGGCCACGCACGTGAACGAAAGGGAACGGAAGTACCAGTTGCCGATCACGGGTGGGGTGCCGCTCGATGATGTGCCCGGTATGACTCTCGACCCGCTGACCGACGAACAGGTGCTCGACGCTGTTTACCATGACACCGCGGATCTGCGGTTGGCGCACAAGGGAATTACGCTTCGGCGCCGGACCGGTGGGGACGACGCGGGGTGGCATCTGAAATTGCCGCTGGGGGAGGACACCCGCGAGGAAATCCAGGTCCCGCTGGGGCGCGGGGGCAAATCGGCGCCGGAGGAACTGACCGACATGCTGACGGGCATCACCAGGGGCCAACCGCTCGCGCCGGTCGCGCATATCCGGACGAAGCGGCGGAAATGGCGGCTGCTGGAGGAGGCGGGCCGAGTCGCGGCCGAGGTCGTCGCGGACAGCGTGTCCGGTCAGACGCTCGGTGAGTCGTCCTCGGTGATGTCGTGGGAGGAGATCGAGGTCGAGTTGGCCGGCGGTGGTCCGGATGTGTTCGACAGCGTCGAGAAGAGATTGGGCAAGCCGTCGGATGCGCCGCCGAAGGCGCTGCGCGTCCTCGGTGTCCGTACCGAGCGGCGCCCGCCCGAGCCGGGCGTGCAGGGTTATATGCGCGAGCAGGCGGACAAGATGATCGAGCAGGACGTCCTGATCCGGCGCCGCGCCCCCGACTCGATACATCAGATGCGGGTGGCGGGCCGCCGGTTGCGCAGCATCCTGCAGGCCTTCAAGGGATCGCGAGAGCTGCGCAACGAGCTGAAGTGGCTCTCCGGGGTGCTCGGAGACATGCGGGACCTCGAGGTTCTGCACGACCACCTCGTCGCGGAAGTCAGGGCCTTACCGGACGAACTGGTGATCGGCGAGGTCCGCCGGCGGCTGACCGAGTCATTCGTCCCGCGCCGGTCGGCGGCCCGCGCCGACGTGCTCGAGGCACTGAACAGCGAACGGTATTTCGCGCTGCTGGACTGCGTCGAAACCAGCCACCGACTGCCGCTGAAGCGCGCGAAGGCCACGGCGCTGCGCAAGACGCGCCGCCGTGTCGACCGCGCCTTCGACAACATCGGCCGGCTCGGTACCGATCGCGGCCTGCACGAGGTGCGGAAGGCGGCGAAACGTACCCGCTACGCGGCCGAGGCGACCGGCAAGAAGAAGCTGGCCCGCCGCATGAAGACGTTGCAGAAATCCCTCGGCGTCCACCAGGACGCGGTCGTCGCCCGCGCCGAGGTACGCACCCTCGGTGTCCAGGCGCACCTGGCGGGGGAGAACGCTTTCACCTACGGCTTGCTGTACGGCAGGGAGGTACAGCGCGCCGAGAAGGTGCGGCAATCGCTGCGGCTCGGAGAGCGATAGGCGAACCTACCCGCCGTCGGGTTGCGCGAAGCGGGCGATGGCGCGGGCGATCGCGTCGCTCATGGCAGGACTACCGGTGTGGCCGGAGTCGTCGATGACGTGCAGGCGAGCGTCCGGCCACACCTTCGCGAGTTCCCAGGCGGTTTCCAGCGGCGCGCTGAGGTCGAGGCGGCCGTGGATCAGGTCGCCCGGGATCCCCGCCAACCGCCCGGCCTCGCGGAGCAGCACACCTTCGTCGAGCCACGCCGCGTGCGCGAAGTAGTGCGTGCAGATGCGGACGAAGGTGAGCATCGCGGTGTCCGGCTTCGCGCTGTATTGCCCTGGGCGGCCGAGTGATTCGTGTGCGATCACCGCGTCCTCCCAGCGGCACCACTCGATCGCGGCCTCGCGGCGCACCGCCGGGTCCGGGTGTTCCAGGAGTTGCCGGTAGCCCTCGACCAGGTCCCCATCGCCGGGCAGGCCGGCCCGGAATCGCTCCCATTCGGCGGGCAGCAGCGGTGCGACACCCCGGTACAGCCAATCGATTTCGCGGCGGCGGGTCGTGGTGACGCCGACCAGCACGATCCCGGTGACACGCTCCGGATACCGCTCGGCGTAGGCGAGGATGAGCGTCGAACCCCAGGAGCCGCCGTACATCAGCCAGCGGTCGATGCCGAGATGGGTGCGCAGCCGCTCCATATCCGCGATCAGGTGCTCGGTGGTGTTCACGGCCATGTCGGTGTCCGGGGCGGCGGCGCTCGGAAGGCTTCGGCCGCACCCGCGCTGATCGAACTGGACGATCCGGAAGATGTTCGGGTCGAACGACTTTCGCGGTCCCGGAGTGCTGCCGCTGCCCGGCCCGCCGTGCACCACGAGCACCGGCCGCCCCGTGGGGTTGCCGCTGGTGCACCAGTACATCTGATTTCCCTGGCCGACCTCGAGCAGGCCGTCGGCGTACGGGTCGATCGGGGGAAAGGAGGTCGGCACGGTTGCCGAGGTTAGCGGAACAGGGGTGACGGCGTCGACGACTCAGTCGGGGATCAGGGCATACACCTGTACGACGAATTCCTGCGTCGCCCCGTAAGGATCGGCGATGTAGAAACCGCGGCGGGACAACGACTTCCGCTCCAGCGGCATGCGGGTTCTGCCGCCGGAGACGATGTTGGAGAGTACGCGCTGGTCGTAGTTGGCTCGGACGTCGACCATCACACTGAACTTGATCACTTCGGTGCCGGGGCCCGTCCGCCAGAGCAGTTCTTCCGCTTCCGGCGGCACGGTCGCGAACGAGAAGTTGTCACTCGATCGCGCTTTCTGATTGCGCCGAGGCTGTGAATCCGACCGGACCTCGGCGACCAAGACCTCTCGCATCGCTGCCCTCCCTGTATGTCTTGCGCCGCTTCGGGGTGTCATCGAATCTTAGCGGTTAGGGCTGTCCGATCCCCGGTTCGTGATGTCATCGGTGTCGCGGGACGGCGCGGGGACGGATGAGCGTTCCGGATTCGTACTCTTCCATCGCGTGGGCCAGCCAGCCGGCCGTTCGCGCGACGGCGAAGATGATTTCGCCCGCGCCGGGAATCATGTCGAACACCGTGGCGAGAACGCCGAGTCCGAAATCGCTGTTCATCGCGGGCAAGCGCCGGTGCCGCAGCTCCGCCGAAATCGCCTCGGCCACAAGGAGAGCCGGGTGATCCGGTGCGATCGTTCGGATCGCATCCACCAGGTAGGTGCCGCGCGCGTCGCCCGATCGGTAGACCGCGTGGCCGGCGCCGGGAATGCGTTCACCGCGGCGCAGACGCTCGTCCAGCGCCTTCGGTACGGCGCCGGGATCGGTGATCTCGGCGAGCATCCGCTCCACCGCCAGCGAGGCGCCGCCGTGCATCGGACCGCCGAGAACTCCGAGGCCGCAGCCGACCACGGCGTAAGGGTCGGCATGCGCCGAGGCCGCGATACGGGCCGCGAACGTGGAGGACGCAAGCTCGTGATCGGCCAGCAGAACCATTGCGGCGCAGAGTATGTGCAGTCGGCCGTCGTCGGCAGGCGCGGTGGCGGACAGTCGTGACCACAGCATCGCGGCGGCGGATCGTCCGACCGGGATGGACAGCTGGGGAAGGGCCTCGATCATGCCGGCGATCATGGCGCGCGCGATGGTGACGACCGTCGCGCGGTCGCGGTGGAAGCGCAGGGGGTCGCCGACGGCCAAGGTGGTGACGATGAGTTGCAGCCGGTCGATCGGCAGCAGGCCCTCGGGCAGGCCGGCCTGGGTGGCGCGGGCTGCCGCTACCGCCTTGTCGGAGAATTCCCAGGGGCCGCTGTCGGTGAGGTCGCCGTCCCACAACCATTCGGCGACGGCCTCGAAGGTGTGCGAGGCGGCCAGGTCGACGGCGTCGCGACCGCGGAAATACGGCCGGTCGACGCCCAGCGTGGTGATGCGGGAGGCGATGTCGATCTCGGTCGGCGCAGGCTTGCGGCGCGGTTTGCCGCGCCGGGCCAGCTCCTCGATCTCGGCCGGATCGAACAGGCTGCGCCGCTGGACCGGATCGTAGCGGCGTTTCAGCACGCCACGGCTGACGTAGGCGTAGAGGGTCGCGGGCTTCACCCCGAGCCGTTCGGTGGCGTCGGCGGTGTCTATCCACTCCATGGGTTGACCATAATCAATATTGATTACGGTGGTGCAGGGGCGCACAGTTCACTCATGCACCTGGTATCGCAATTCGAGCTGCAGGCCAAGGCTTGCGACAAGCTCGGTTCACCGCTGTACGGCTCGCTGCTGCGCGATATCGCGCGCGATATCGATGATCGTGGACCCTGCGCCGCGGTTCTGGAGGGCTACGAGACCATCGACTTCGATTCCGCGGTGCCGCTGCGCTTGCTGGCCGGCGTGCACGCATTGGTATTGTCCGGCGCCGCAGCCGATCTCGCGCCCTTCTATGCCAGTTCGGGCGCGTCGGTGCGGGCCCACGATCCCGCCGGCGCGTGGGCGCCGTTCCGGCAGGTCGTGGCGGAGCGGGCCGAGTGGATCCGGGACTGGCTGACTCGTCCGCCGCAGACCAACGAGGTCGGCCGGGCCGTTCCTTTGCTGGCCGGGTTGCTCGCGGCGGTCGATGCGACTCCGCTGCCGATCCGGTTGTTCGAATTGGGCGCCAGCGGCGGCCTCAACCTGCGCGCCGACCACTTCCGGTGGGACAGCGGCGATATCGGCTGGGGGCCGGAGGACTCACCGGTCACGATCGCGGACGCGTGGCGAGGACCGGTCCCGCAGTGGCTGGCCGGCGCCGTGCGACGCCATCCGCGGCTCACGGTCGTCGAGCGGCGCGGCTGCGATCCGACGCCGCTGGATCCCTTGTCGCCGCGCGACGCACTGGCGTTGCGCGCGTATGTCTGGCCGGATCAGCAGGCCCGTGCCGCCCGCCTCGACGGAGCGTTGCGACTGGCGGAGAAGATCCCCGTCGATATCGCCGTAACCGGCGCCCGTGACTTTCTCGCCGGCATCGAAGTGGAGCCCGGCACGCTGACCGTCGTCTGGCATTCGGTGATGCGCCAATACGTGCGCAAGGACGAATGGCAGGCGGTGACCGCCGAGCTGGACCGGCTGGCCGCGGACTCGCGGGCCGACGCCGGATTCGCCTGGGTCGCTTTCGAACCCCAGAACAACTCCGACGACCGCAACGGGTTCCGGCTCACCGTCCGGATCGGCGCGAACGAGCCGGTGATACTCGCCCGTGCGATGCCGCACGGCGTTCCGGCGTTCACCTATCCGCTCGACGAGCCCGGTGCCGAGCGGAGCTGACCGTGAGCCTGGGAGTTCTGTTGCGCTTCACGAAGGGCGGCACTGAGCGCGGTCCGGAGATCACCCTGAATCCCTGCGGCCTCCAGCCGGGCGTACCACGCTCGGTCGATGTCGGAAACGGCGGCGCGAGCGACGCGGACGGCGCGCTTGCCCTTCTCGGTGAGAACGATCAGCCGGGCGCGACGATCCGACGGGTCCGGTTGTCGTGCAAGATAACCCAAGTCGATGAGGTCGGCGACGAGTTCGCCCATCGATTGATGGGTGATGCCGGCGCGGGCGGCCAGAGTGGTGAGGCGGGTGCCGCCCGCGTCCATGTTGTAGAAGACCGGGTGGTGGGCGGCGGTGATGTCGGGATAGCCGGCGGCGTGCAGTGTCGTCACGAGTTCGCTGACGATGGAGGCGCTGATGCCGCGCAGTAGTGCGACGAGCGGCTGAGTCACTGGCCCACCTTCCGGATATGTCCTCGACATTTCGCAGGCTACCTGCCTACAATTTAGGCAGGTAGCCTGCATAATGAGGTGGTTGTCATGCCTGAACGCCATGCCGCTGTCGGCACTCTGGTCTTCTTCGCCGTTGCCCCGGGCACGGTCGCGGGTCTCGTTCCGTGGTGGATCTCGCGCTGGGAGTTCCACCAAACCTGGCTCCCCGCGCAAATCGTGGGTGCCGTGGTGATCGGAGCGGGACTGATACCGCTGATCGGTGCGTTCATCGAGTTCGCCCGTTCCGCAGGGACACCCGCGCCGATCGCGCCCACCGAGACGCTGGTTGTGAGTGGATTCAATCGCTATGTTCGAAATCCGATGTACCTCGGTGTCGTCATGATCATTGCCGGCCAATCGCTGTTCTTCGGCCAGATTGCGCTGCTGCTCTACGCTGCTCTGATCTGGGCGGTGACGGCTCTGTTCGTCGTTACCTACGAGCAGCCGACTCTGACGGCGCGGTATGGCGAGCAATACGAGAACTACCGGGCCGCTGTTCCGGCGTGGGTGCCCCGGCTGCACCCCTCCGGCAGCCGGGTCGATGGGTGTGACGGACCGTCGGTGTGATTCGCTCGAAATCCTCAGTCCGCGAATGGAGCTCGCACCGGATGGTTGGCGTGGATCACGTCCGCGGCGTCCCAGCGGGCCTTCGCGGCGACCAGCAGTGGCAGGTCGCGGCCGAACAGACGTTCCGGGGGTGTGGCGCTCTCGGTGAAACTGCTGATGTCGCGATCGGAACGCACGGCGGCGACCGCATCGGTCAGCGCCTGGAAGCCGGTCGTGGCCGCGTCGGCCGCAGCCGGGGTGGGGACCACGGCGACAGCGAACAACAGTGCTGCGGATCCGCGGGTGGGGCTCGCCTCGGTGCGGTCGAGGGCGCCGCCGAGGTGGCGCAGTTCGACCGAGGTGAGGGTGTCGGCGGGGCCGTCGGTGACCGCGGTGGCGACGGCGTCCACCACGTCTGCGGGAAGTGTGCGGAGGAGCGCGCTGCAGCCGAGGGCCGGGACGGGCGTCGGCGGATCCATATGCAGTCCGGCGAGCGCCGACGGCGCGACCACGTCGAAAGTGTCTATGAGAGGCGATAATTCACGCAGCGGAGCGAGCAGGTCGTGTGCCGTCGCCGCTTCGGCTTGCATCACGGCCTCGATGATCGCGAAAGTCCGTCCGGCGAACATCGGTGGCACCTCGGGTGTATCGGGGAAGCGGAGGACGCGTGCCACGGAGGTCACCGTCTCCGGTGCGGTCGCGGTCCATGCCGTCCAGGCGTGGAAGATGTCGCGGGTCGATTCGACCGGCCAGAACAGGGCGCCGGCCACCACATCACCGATGGCGTGCAGGCGCAGCGTGAGGGCGGTGATCACGGCGATATCGGCGCCGGCGAGGATCGAATCGAACAGGTCGTCGCCTGCTCGGACGCGGCGGATCACGCCGTCTGCGGTGACGAGTTCGAGCTCGAGAACCGAGGCGCGGGAGGGTCCGTGCGAGCGGGCGAACCAGCCCAGGCCACCGCCCAGCACGAGGCCGACCACGCCGACGTCGGCCGAGAAACCGCCGATGGGTACGAGTCCGGCCGCTGCCGCGGCAGCCGTGAGGTCGGCGCAGCGAACCCCGGCCTCGACATGCGCGATACGTGCATCGGCGTCGATCTCGACCCGGTCGAGTGCTCCCGTGCGCAGCAGGATCGTGCGTGCGAGGTCATCCAGCGGAGTGGCGTTGTGACCGGTGGATTGCGGTGCGACGCGCAGTCCGAGTGCGGCGGCGGCGCGGACGGTGAGTGCCACGTCGTCGGTGGTCGCCGCGGTCACCACGGCGATCGGTCGTTGATCGGCCAGCAGTTGCCAGGCGGCGCGGGCCTGATCCCAGCCGGCATCGGTCGGGCGAATGAGGGCGCCAGTCAGGGCCGCCGCGAGGTCGTCGAGGGTGCGAAAGTTATTCGGTGCCCGAGTGTTTCGATCTATGACGACGCGGGGTCTGCTGTCGGCGCGGCGGAGGGCTTCGTGCGGAAGGGGCATGACTTCTCCTTGTCGGGGTGGCTGGTGCGGCCCGATGCGGGCGCGATGGATCGTCCGGCCGGTAGGAAATGCAGGTCGGATGACGTGAGAGATGATGTGGTCGAAGAGAATTAGCCTTGCGAGGCAACGCGAGATATGCGATGTCTTGCGATGATCCGTGTGTCACAGGGTGAACGGCCGGACGCGCAGATCATCGGCCGTGGTGATCCAGGACGGTTTCGAGCTGCCGGTGTGGTTGTCGTGAGCGGATCGTTTATCGACGGCGGTGCTCGAGGCCGCTCTGTAGATGACGCCGGCGCCGCGCAGTGTGCGCACGTCCGGACGCTGATCGGCACTCCTGAAGCGAGAGAACAGGATTGGAAAGCAAGCGTGGGGGCCGCGCCGTGGCGGCCGCGCGGACTGTTTGCGATGCATCGGCCGCCTGGGTGGCGAGCGACCGGATCCCACTTCGGAGGCTGACTACACCGGCCTCTCAACGACTCCTGGTAACCAGGTCCGCGCCACAGCGGTCGTCGTTAGGGCCTGCGAACTCGAACGCCGCCCCCGACCTGATCACCGGACGAGCTTTATGCCCGCTGCTGGGTGGCGGATCGCACTGTCTCGGCGATGATCTCGTGCACGGCCTCGGGACCGGGGGATCGGCGGATCGCGTCGCCGATCGCCTCGGCACGCAGGCGGTAACGCTCGTCGGTCAGCACGGTGCGGACCGCGGCGGCGACCTTGTCCGGCGCAGGGTTGTCGGTGCGCAGGTCGATGCCCACTCCGGACCACGCCACCCGCGCGCTGACCTCGGTCTTGTCCTCGGTGCGGCCGGCGACCACGATCGGCACTCCGTGTTCGAGCGCATAGTGCACGCCGCCGTAGCCGCCGTTGGTGACGAAGACGTCGGTCTGCGGCAGCAATCGGTCGTAGGGAAGGAATTCCGCGACACGCACATTGGCGGGCAGGTTGTCCGGCAGCGTGTCGACCGGCCGTCCGCCGGTGCTGACGACGACGATGACGTCGTCGCCGGCGAGTGCGCGCACCGTGGGCTCGATCAGAGTCCATTCACCGGTGGCGACCGTGCCCTGTGTCACATGCACGACGCGGCGGCCCGCGAGATCGTCCCACCACTCCGGCACCGGCATCGCCGACGGCCGCGACCGCGCCACCGGACCGACGAAATGCACGGTGTCGGGCAGGCCGCGGCGCGGATATTCGAATTCGGGGACGGTGAACTGCACGATGTGGTCGGCTCCGGCCGGCCAGTCGAGGAAGAACCGCGGTAGGGCACGACCGGTCTCGGCGCGCGCGATCTCGTTCGCGAAGCGCTGCACGGGAGCGAACACGACCTTTTCGGCGCCGAGGGTGAGGACCGCGTTGCGCAGACGTCCCAGCGGCCCGCGCATCGGCGTGATCCCGAGACCGAAGGGCGCGACATCCGGATCCTTCAGCGCGAGCGGCAGGATCCCGAGGTTGACCAGCAGCGGTCGTTCCGCGCGCGGAATACCGCTCAGGACCGCGGCGGCGGCGAACATCGACTCGGCCAGAACGGCATCCGTGGACTCGGCGGCGATGGCCTCCCGGACCGCCCGCAACTGGGCGGGGACCGGTCGCAGGAAGATCTCGATCATGTCGTATCGAATGCCCGCGGGGCCCGACAGTCCGCGACGGCCAGGGAAGGCGGCATCGATGTCGCGATCGTCGTAGTCGGCCTCCGGCGGGAGCGGCAGGAAATCGGCGCCGGTCGCGAGGACGTCGTCGCGGAAGCGGCTACCGGTGAGGAACCGCACGCGGTCGCCCGCGCCGACGAGCGCCTCCGCGATGGACAGCAGGGGCGTGACGTGGCTGCGCACGGGTGTGGCAGTCAGGAGAACGGAGATCATGGGCGGGTCTTCCGACGTGTGAAGCGAAGTAAGATTGGTGACACCGATGAAGTATTCACTACCTCGCCGGGGTAGTCAATTAGGAATTGAGATGAGTGACAAGACCGCCACCCGGACCTACCGATCCGCCCTGCGCAGTGAACAGGCCGCGGCGACCCGCCGCCGTGTGCTCGACGCCGCGGCGGCCTGCTTCGTGGAGCGCGGCTACAGCGGCACGTCGCTGGCCGATATCGGCTCGCGCGCCGGAGTCTCGACCGAAACCGTGAAGGCCAACGGCCCCAAGCGCAATCTGCTGCTGGGCGCCTTCGAGCAGGCGTTCGCGGGCGAGGAGGGGGAGGCGCCCGTCTCCGACAGCGATGCCGCGGTCGAGGTCAACGCCATCGCCGACCACGACGCCTTCCTGCGGGCGGCCGCGAGCTTCGTTGCCGCGGCGAACGCTCGCACCAGTGTGCTGTGGACGGAGTTCCTGAGCGCCGCCAACGCCGATGCCGCCGTCGCCGAGGCGCTGGCCGGACTGCTGACGCGCCGCAAGCAGGACTACCGCACCGTGGTCGGCATGTTGCTCGAACGCGGAATCGCCCGGGCCGACATCGATTCCGAGACCGCGGCCGACGAGCTGTCGTTCCTCTGGTCGCCCGAAAGTCATCAGCAGCTCGTCCTGCAGAGCGGATGGAGCATGGAACGCTACGAGGAGTGGCTCGTCGCCGCGGTCCGGCGTCAATTCGGCTGAGATCCGAAAGCTGTTGCTTCGCAGTGCTCTTCGGCATCGCATCCCCGGTTGCGGTTCGGTAACGTCTGCGGCCGCAGCGGATACCGGCGATGAATTCCGGTCACCGGATTCGTCTATCTCTTCGAGGCCATACGTCTCGTGGAGATAGGAGGGGCGCGATGTCGTCAACTGACCGGGAGCCGACCGATGCAGGGCGCTACGCGGAGCATCCGACCGTGAAACACCTTGCCGCACAGGCGAGAAAGGCGCCGGATCCGGTGCTGAGCGCTGAGCGGCTGCGGGAGATCTGCCTCGCTGCCGGAGCCGACGATGTGGGCTTCGTGTCCGTCGATGATCCGAGGGTGGCGGAGGAGCGCGAGCACGCGCGCGGCATCCTGCCCTCGGCCCGCACCTTCGTGGCCTTCTGTCTCCTGATGAACCGCGACAATCTGCGCAGTCCGATGCGCAGCCTCGCCAACGCCGAGTTCAACCATGCCGACGACGAGACGAACGTGGTATCGCGGCGCATCACCCGGGCCCTCGAGGAGGCCGGCTACCGCGCGGTCTATCCGGCGCCCGGATATCCGATGGAGGTCGAACAGTTTCCGGGGCGGGTATGGGTGCTCGCGCACAAGGTGGTGGCCGAGGCGGCGGGCCTGGGAGTCATGGGAATTCACCGCAACGTCATTCATCCGAAGTTCGGCAATTTCATCCTGCTCGGCACCGTCGTGACCGACGCGGTGGTCGACGAGCCGAGTGCGGCGCTGGACTTCAATCCGTGCCTCGAATGCAAGTTGTGCGTCTCCGCGTGCCCGGTCGGCGCGATCACCAACGACGGTGGTTTCGATTTCCAGGCCTGCTACACCCACAACTATCGCGAGTTCATGGGCGGCTTCACCGACTGGGCCGAAACCGTCGCCGACAGCGCCGACCGCGACGACTACCGCGAGCGGGTGACCAGGGGGGAATCGTTCTCGATGTGGCAGAGCCTGTCGTTCAAACCCAACTACAAGGCCGGCTACTGCATGGCCGTATGCCCGGCCGGCGAAGATGTGATCGGCGCCTTCCTCGACGACCGGAAATCGCATCTCGACGAGGTGGTGCGCCCGTTGCAGAACAAAGCGGAAACCGTCTACGTATTGCCGGGATCCGCGGCCGAGGAACACGTCACGCGCCGGTTTCCCAACAAGACGCCGAAGCCGGTCGGTAACGGGTTCGGCGACGAGGTCAACGATCTGCTCGATCAGATCGGGCCGCGCCCGCGCCGGGGCGCTACGCCGGAGTGACCTCGGCTACGAGCGTTTGCGCAGCTGCCCCAGCAGCGGCAACAGCGACACCACGACGATGACCGCGACCGCGGGCAGCAGATACTTGTCGACGTTCGGCACCGACGCACCGAGCCAGTAACCCAGCAGGACCAAACTCTGCGACCATACGATCGCGCCGACGATCTGCCACAGCGTGAACGTGCGCGTCGGCACGTCGAGCACCCCGGCCACCGGGCTGATGACCGTCCGGACCATCGGCACGAATCGGCCGATCACGATCGCCCGGCGCGCGCCGTACCGGTCGAGCCAGCGTTCGCCGCGGGCCACCACGGTGTGCACTCGGGAGTTCGATGTGCGGTGCAGGACGGCGCGGCCGCCGTGTTTGCCGAAGACGTATCCGGCCTGCGCGCCGGCGATCGAACCCACTGCGGCGCAGAGCAATACCTGCCACAGGATGAGGCGGGGGCCGGAATGGTTCCCGCCCGCGCACAGGATGCCGGCGGGGAAGATCAAGGTGTCGCCCGGAAGGAAGAACCCGACCACCAGCAGCCCCGACTCGGCGAAGGTTCCGGCCAGTACGGCCAGCGCCCCGAAGTTGGCCAGCAGCGCAGACCCACTCGTCGGGTTGAGTGCGGTCCACGTGCCGGTCACGGGACAACCGTAACGGTTTGCCGGATTCGGGGCCGGAAACGGCGTCCGCTCTAGGGAGCGTTCCCCTCCCGCCTGCGCTCGACCGTCTGACCCGGTCGTAGCACCGTTCCGCAGTCACCGGTCTTCTGGTAATCCGACAACAGGTGCGGGAGGACCTCGGCCGAGTACCGGCGCAGTTGCCCGAGTTGCTTGTCGCCGCGCACCACATCCTTGCGAACCCAGTCCTCGTCCGGACTGGCGAGGTTCTGAGACTGCTGAATCCGGTAGTAGTCGCGGTCCATGCGCGGATCGACGGTCAATCCGTTCTGCATCCAGACGCCGTGAGTGTGGACGAACGTCGGCTTCAGATCCTCGAATACGTAGTCGGCCAATCCGATATCGGCCTTGCCCGCGTAGATGTCCGCGATCCGGGCATCGGCGAGTCCTGCCATATCGATCAGCCGCAGTCGAGAGGTCAGCGCGCTTCCGCCCATGTCGGGGGCGAGCAACGTGCCCTGCTGCAGGTCGAGGATGTCGGCGTAGCCGTTGAAGTAGCGGCCGAAGCGAAAGGCTATCCAGCACAACGGGATATCGGAATCGGCACGGTAGGAGTCGGCGGCGTCCGCCAGGGCGACACCGGAGGGGATCATGGCGGCGACCAGCGTCAGCGCGACGAGGGCCCGGCCCCGGGTGCGCAGCCGGGCCAGAACCTCGGTCGCCGAGAGCACGACGACGAGCGCGGCGAGCGCCCAGACCGGAGTGGCGAACCGGAACTGCCCCATCCAATCCGGTTGCAGCACGCAGTAGCCGGTGATCGCCAGCGTCAGCGGAACCAGCAGGGCGACAAGGCCGTTACGGATTCTGCTCGGGCCGGACAGGGCGAGCCCGACCACACCGACCGCCGCGACCACGGCGGGCGCGCCCGCGTACTGCACCAGATCGCCTGCTCTGGTGAGGTCGTGCACGGTCGGCATCGCCTGATTCTTGGCGACCGCCGTATTCGCGACGAGCCGGCCGAACTCGCTGACCCGCCACACCAGATACGCCCCGAACGGAATCGCGAACGCCGCACCGGAATACAGCACATGACGAAGTGCGACGGGCCAGGTGGCACGGCGAACCAGGATCACCGAGACCAGGGGGTACGCCGCGAGGTAGATCAGGCCGTCGGGCCGGGTCAGCGCCGCGAACGCCGCTATCGCACCGGCCGTCACGGCCACCGCGGGTGTCCACAGCCGCTCGTCCAGCACCGCCAGGAACAGGCGGACGGCGAGAGCGCATACCGCCAGCGCGAACAGCGAGTTCTCCAGGCCGGAGAAACACCAGATCACGAAGGACGGAATCGCGGCGAGCACGGCGCCGGTCACGAACGTCACCACCGCGGGCCAACGCGACACCCGCCGCGCGGCGAGGTAGCAGCAGAGGAGGATTCCGGCGCAGCACAGTGCCGCGATCGCCTTGGGGTAGAAGACGAAGTCCGGGATGCCGAACAGGGCGCCGGAGTCGAACAAGCCGCACCATTTGCCCAGCACCAGCACCGCGAGCCAGGTGGGATCGGAGAATCCCTCGACCGGTTGCGCGCCGGGTTGCAGTACCGGCCCGGCACCCTCGGCGACACTGCGCGCATACGCGAACGTGATTCCGGCGTCGTCGACCAGCCAGATGCCGTACTGCGCCGCCTGCCACACCAGTAACAGCACGCCGCTCGTCACCGCGGCCGCCGCGCCCCACCATGATCGCCCGCGTCGCTGCCGCAGGTTCTCCCGCTGCTCGCCGGAGGTTTCCGGCCGCGCTGTTACTACCTCAACCATTCACCAGAACCCATACTCGAAAGAGTCGCCAAGGGACACAACAGCTTTTGCGCCCCCTCGCGAGTACATCTACAGACGTCGGTCGATCTTGAATCCGGGTGTGGACAGCTGTCAATCCGGCGGGACCGGCCAGGGGTGGGGAAGGGTGGTGCCGATTACCAGCGGGCCCGGCACCGTCCTTGCGCACACTGTCGCTCGATCCTGCCCCGCGACACTGTCTGCGCCAGGCCGATCAGCCAGCAGGTGGGGCAGCCGCGCAGCGCGACCGCACCGGCGGGCAGCAGGAGCAGGGCGGCCGGCCCCGCGGCGGGGATCAGCGCGATCGATGCGGCGATCAGGCCGAAACCGAGCAGCCCGCGTGCCAGGTGGACCGGGACCGAGCGGCTGGCGAACGTCTTCTGCTGTCCGGCAACGTCCTTCACGGCCGCAGCCCCGGATCCGGCATCCCGAGTTGCGCGCGAACGGTAACCCGGGCTCGGTGCAGTCTGGATTTCATTGCCGCCGTGCTCAATCCGAGCGTGCGGGCCACCATGCCGCCCGGCAGGCCTTGGACATCGCGCATGATCAGGACTCGGCGCTGATCGGCGGGCAGCGCGGCGATCGCCGCGGCGATTCGCTCGATTTCGAGCCGGGCCAGCACATCGTCCTCCGCCGAGGCCGCCGCGATCTCTGCGTCCGGTTCCCGGTGCACGGCTGTGCCTAGCCGCCGCAAGCATTCGTTGCGCACGATGCGAAACATCCACGAGGCCAGTGCGCCCGCCGCCCGCAGCGTGCCGATTTTGCGGAACAGGACCAGCATCGCCTCCTGCGCGGCATCCTCGGCGTCCTGACTGCTCGCGCACAGGGAATGGGCGAAGCGCTGGACGTGCGGATAGGAGCCGGAAACCAGGGCGGCGACGGCGGACTCGTCGCCGTCGCGGGCCGCCGCGACCAGATGTTCCTCCGGCCAGGCCGATCTCGTGCGCTCAGCCACGGGTACGCCTCCGCCGCAGAACCAGCATGCAGCTGCACAGTAATACGGCCGCGACCACCACGGCGATGACGGCGACAACCATGTCGACTCCTTCGGTTAGGCGGGCCCGGTTGCCCGCACGGTTATGAGAGCGATCGAGGGCGGAAAAGGATTCAGGGCGGTGTCGAGTGGGTGCGCGCGGTCGGCCGGGCACCACGAGGCCGCCGGTTCCCGGTCGATTCGCTGACCGGCGGGTACCGTGCCGATAGCGGATGCGGCGGATATCGCGGAAGGAACGGGGTCGATGGCGGCAGTGTCGGATACCGTCCCCGAATTGCTGCGCGCCCTCGATCTGACCGGTGTGTTCGCCAACGCGATGCTCGGCGGGGCGGTGGCGCGCACGTTCCGGTTCGACCCGATCGGATTCGCCGTGCTCGCTACCGCTTCGGGGCTGGGTGGCGGCATCATCCGGGACACGCTGCTGCAGCGGGGGACGCCGGTGGCGCTGGTCGACTACGCCTACCTGCTGACCGCCCTGTTCGGGGCGTCGATCGCCTTCATGTTCCGGTTCGAGGGCCGATTGTGGGACCGGCTGTTTCCCTGGGTGGATGCCCTGGCGCTGGGCTGCTGGGCGGCGGTCGGTGCGCAGAAGACGCTCGAAGTCGGGCTCGGGTGGCTGCCGGCGGTGTTGCTGGGAACGACGACAGCGGTCGGGGGCGGGGTGGTACGCGATATCGCGGTGGGTCGGGTGCCGACGATCTTCGGGGGTAACACGCTGTATGCCACCGGTGCGCTGCTGGCCAGTGCGACACTGGTGATCATCTGGTATTCCGGCCATGCGACGGCGGGTTCGATCGCGGCGACGGTGGTCGGCGCGGGATTGTGCCTGCTGGCGCGGTGGCGCGGATGGATGCTTCCCGAGCAGGTGAGTTGGCCCGAACGATTGCGTTACGGTCGGCGAAAGGAGAGGTGATGACCTCGACCACGCGGGATACCTCGGTACTGGCGGGTCTGGACGGCATCCGTGGGTGGCAGGAGGAGTTCTACCGCGACTTGCACGCCCATCCGGAGCTGTCGCATCGAGAACATCGCACGGCCGGACGGATCGCGGAGAAGTTGCGGTCGCTGGGGTACGACGTGCACGAAGGGATCGGCGGAACGGGAGTAGTCGGAATTCTGCGCAACGGTGACGGGCCGGGGGTGCTGCTGCGCGCCGACATCGACGCGCTGCCGGTGCGTGAGGCGACCGGATTGCCGTATGCCAGCGCGGTTTCCGCTGTCGACAAGGACGGCAAGGAGGTGCCGGTGATGCATGCGTGCGGCCACGACGTGCACGTCACCTGCCTGCTGGGCGCCGCGCAGCTGATGGCCGAGCAGACCGGCCACTGGCGCGGGACGCTGGTGGCGCTGTTCCAGCCGGCCGAAGAGGTCGGCGACGGGGCGCGCGGGATGGTCGACGACGGACTGGCGAAGGTACTGCCGCGGCTGGATGTCGCGCTCGGCCAGCATGTGCTGCCCACGCCGGCCGGTTCCGTCGCCACTCGCAGCGGGCCGACGATGGCCGCGGCCGACAGTATGCGCATCACGGTGTACGGGCGAGGCGGGCACGGGTCGATGCCGCAGGCCACCATCGACCCGGTCGTGCTGGCATCGATGATCGTGCTCCGGCTGCAGATGGTCGTCTCGCGCGAGGTGGCGCCGACCGAGACGGCGGTGCTGACCGTCGGCAGCATCAACGCGGGTACCAAGAGCAATGTGATCTCCGATCACGCTGTGCTGCAACTGAATGTGCGCACTTACAACGAGTCCACCCGCACCACGATCCTCGACGCGATCCGCCGGATAGTCACCGCGGAGTGCCAGGCCTCGGGCTCGCCACGCGACCCGGAATTCGAACTGTTCGACCGATTTCCGTTGACCGACAACGACCCCGGCGCCACCGCCCGCGTGGCCGAGGCCTTCGCGGCCTATTTCGGCGACCACGCCACGGAAATGCCGATGGCCAGCGCCAGTGAGGATTTCAGCGATATCCCGAACGCCCTCGACGTGCCGTACACCTATTGGGGCGTGGGCGGAACCGACCCGGAGAAGTTCCAAGCCGCACTGCAGGCCGGCCGCGTCATGCAGGACATCCCGGTCAACCACTCGCCGAATTTCGCGCCGGTGATCGAGCCGACGCTGCGAACCGGGACGGAAGCGCTGGTCGTGGCCGCGTTGGCGTGGTTGGGACGGTAGGACGACGACCTTAGTTGTCCGCGTGTGATTCCCGGCGCTCGTATCGGCTGCGGGCGATGCGGTGGGCGCAGCGCAGGAGGTCGGCGACGGCGGTGGCGGTTCGCGGGCCGGGGTTCACGACGGCGAGCCAGGCCTGTGCCCCGTAGACGGGGTGGGGGAACAGCGTGTCGGCGAGGCTCGGGTCGGCCGGGATCGTGGCGTGGTCGCGCGGGGTGTGACCGGTTCGTTCGATGAAGGCCTCTTTGCCCGCGAAGATGTTGAGGCGGAACGTGTTCGGACGGTCCAGGCGCGATGATCCGTCGTCCGGATAATCCTTGGTGACGATGGTGGCGAAGGGCTGGGTGTGGGGAACCACGCCGTCGGGGGCGTAATAGAAGAAGGTATCGCCCCAGCTGATTTCGGGGGTGCCGTCGCCGGGCCGGGGACTCAGCGTCAGGACGCCGCCGAGGTTTTCGACGAATTCGATGATCTCGTTGATCTCCATTGCTCTAGCGTTTCATTGAAGTGCTTGTGGAGACTCCGTCCATCGGAATGGCAGGTCGTGTGATGACAAGTCGCAAATCCACTGGTCTGCGAACCGTGGATGTGGCGCGGCGGGCCGGCTGTTCCGTCCAGCAGATTCGCAACCTCGAACGCGACGGTGTGCTGCCCCCGGTCGAGCGCGGTCCGTCCGGGTATCGCACCTACGGTCGGGTGCATGTGCTGTCGGCCCACGCGTATCGGCTGCTGGCGGCGGCCGTCGGGCCCGCCGAGGCGAGAGATGTTCTGCGCGCGACACATTCCGGGCAACCATTGCCCGCGCTGCTGGATGCCGCGCACGCGCGCCTCGACGCACAGCGCCGGGAACTGCGGCTGGCGAAGCGAGCGGCCGCGGCGATCGCGGACGAACCGATCGGGGATGCGACATCCGCCGACTCGATGACGGTGTCCGAACTGGCGGGCGCGCTCGGTGTGCGGCCGTCGACATTGCGGCACTGGGATGCGGAAGGGCTGGTCGTGCCCGGCCGGGCCGGGGCGCGCGGCGCGCGGCTGTACGCGCCGGAGGATGTGCGCGACGCGCGGATCGCGCATCAGCTCCGGCTCGCCGGATATCGCATACCGGCGCTGCGCGACCTCTTGTCCGCCCTACGGGCTTTTCGAGGTGGTGACGTGTCGGCCGCACTCGCCGCGCGGGAGGCCGAAATCGACACGCGCTCGTGGGCGTTGTTCGAGGCGGCCGCCCTGTTGTTCCGGATCGTCTCCCCGTCCGGCGACGACTCCGTCGAGGCCGGATGAACGGTCGCCGGCAATGTGTTTCGTTTTGCCCGGTCGGGTCGTCTGGAGTCGGCCCGACCGGGATGTCGCTCGGCCGCCGTCGATCCTGTGCGCGGGGCAGGAGCGGGCGGCGGCCGACCCGATGCGGTCACCCGCGAGCGCAGCTCACGACACGGGGGCGTCGGAGGCGATTTCCGGCGCCAAAGGTGCGATGGCGCCGATGATTTCGCCGAGGGTCGGCTCCTGAACGCCGGCGGCCACCAGGGCGTCGCTGAGGTGGGCGGCGACGAGGGTGAAGTGGTGCATGGTGATGCCGCGGCCCTGGTGGACCTGCTTCATCGGGGCGCCGGTGTACGGTTCGGGGCCGCCGAGGGCTGCGGCGAAGAATTCCACCTGGCGCCCCTTCAGCCTCGACATGTTGGTGCCGGTGAAGAAGCCGGCGAGATCCTCGTCGGCGAGGACACGAACGTAGAAGTCCTCGACGACGGTTTCCAATGCTTCGTGCCCGCCGATCTGTTCGTAGATCGACGGGGCGGGCGCGGACGGGGCTGCGGACGATTTCGAGAAAAGTGACGAGATTCGCATGAAAACAGGAAATCAGCGGCGTGTTTCACCTCCGTTAGTTGTGTGTCGCCGACGGGTTGCCCTGTGTAGAAAGGCGGTTGCTCCGATCTCACCTCCGCCGCGGCCGGGCTGCGAGGTTTCTCTCGCTCCGATGACGAGCACGCGAGCCGCGCCCATCGAACTACGGGGTGGGCATCGCCGGCACCGCCCGGCTGGGGTCCACGCCGGAGAAGGCCAGCGAGATGACGAAACCGGCGGCCTCCTCCAGCTGACGTGCGCGGTCCAGACCGCCCAGCACCACCGGTACGGCGCCGACGTCGCGCACCAGGTGTTCGGTGGTGCGCAGGGCGGCCGGGGCGTCGCCGCAGATCGTGACCGAGGGCGGTCGGTGAGTCGATCCGGTATCGGGGGTCGCGTCGGCTTCGCGTGCGGCCCACTGTTCGCTGGGGAACAGGTGGAACGCCTTGACCACGTGCGCTCCCGGCGCGAGTTCGGCCACGCGCTGCGCATGCGAGGTGCCGGGCGGCAGGCGCAGCACGCCGAGCCCGTGGTCGATCGCGTTGGTCGCATCGATGACGGTGAGACCCGACAGTGCGCCACCGGGCGCGCCCACCGCGCGCAGAACCTCCTCGACTCCGGTGTAGGCCACCGCCAGCAATACCGCGTCCGCAGTTCTTCTCGCCCCCGGCCCTACGGCGTCTGAGCCGCCCGCGACTGTCGCTGGGTGGGCCGCCGTCGGAGCGTGCGGGACCACCTTTCCGCCGGCCCCGATCTCCGTCAGCGGCACAGCCCGCACGCCGGCACCGAGCCGCCGCGCGAGCGCCTCGGCCTTGTCCATCGAACGCCCGGCCACCGTGATCTCGTGTCCGGCGCGGGCCCATCGGCGGCCCAGTGCCTCGGCCAAGGCGCCGGTGCCGAGAATCGTGATTCGCATCGTGTGCTCCTTCGAGTTGTCGATCCGGCGCTACGGTAGGACGGCCGATACGCACCGATCGGTGCGCGACGGATGGGTGATCATCACGGGATGAGCGGTTACGACGAGCATGCGGGCGAACTGGTCGCCGATTGCCGATTGCGCGCGGCCACAGACCTTTTCGCGCACACCTGGGATCCGGTGGTGCTGGTCGGACTGCTCGGCGGAGCGCGCCGGCGCAGCGAATTGCGGGCCGAGATCGGCGGCATCAGCGACAAGGCGCTCACCGAGGCCCTGCGCCGGCTGCTCGGCCACGGCCTGATCGAGCGTCACCGCTACGCACAAGCGCCACCACGCGTCGAATACGCGTTGACCCCGCTCGGGCTGAGCCTCGTCGAGGGCCCGATGCGCGCGCTCGGCGAGTGGGTGGAGGAGCACGGGGACGCACTGCTGGAGGCGGACCCGCTCGCCGAGTTCGACACGCACGAGCGCGGCTGACCCGCCGCCACCTCGGACCGCACAGTGACCGACCCGACACAGCCGCCCGGGCGCGGACCGCGAGCCGCCGGCGCTCGATAAGCTCGCCGGGTGACCGACGAGACGCTGCAGCAGGGCCCCATCCACGCCGTCCACACGGAGCTGGGCGCGACCTTCGCCCCGTTCGGGGGGTGGGAGATGCCGGTGCAGTACGCGGGCACCGTCGCCGAGCACACCTCCGTGCGGACCACCGTCGGGGTTTTCGATGTCAGCCACCTCGGCAAGGCGACTGTGCGCGGCGCGGGCGCGGCGGCGTTCGTGAACGCGGCGCTGACCAACGATCTCGGCCGCGTCGGGCCCGGGAAGGCGCAGTACACGCTGTGCTGCACCGAGCAGGGCGGGGTGATCGACGATCTGATCGCCTACTACGTCTCCGACGACGAGATCTTCCTGGTGCCGAATGCGGCCAATACCGCCGCGGTGGTGGCGGAGTTGCGTAAGGCCGCGCCGGAGGGCATCACGATCACCGACGAGCACCGCGAGTACGCGGTCTTCGCGGTGCAGGGCCCGAAATCGGCGGAAGTGCTTGCCGCGCTGGGACTTCCGACCGATATGGAGTACATGGCATTCGCCGATGCCGAGTGGGACGGCCGTCCGCTACGCGTCTGCCGCACCGGATACACCGGTGAACACGGCTATGAACTGCTGCCGCGCTGGGCCGACGCGGAGGCGGTTTTCCGGGCGCTGGTGGCCCGGGTCGACGCGGCGGGCGGGCAGCCGGCCGGCCTGGGTGCGCGCGACACGCTGCGCACCGAGATGGGCTATCCGCTGCACGGCCACGAGCTGTCGCCGGAGATTTCGCCGGTGCAGGCCCGCGCGGGCTGGGCGGTCGGCTGGAAGAAGCCGGAGTTCTGGGGCAAAGCGGCTCTGACACAGGAGAAGTCGGCGGGCCCACGGCGAATCCTGCTGGGGCTCAGGGCGCTCGATCGCGGTGTGCTGCGTCAGGGTCAGACGGTGCTTCGTGGTGAGGAGGCCGTCGGTGAGACCACCTCGGGCACCTTCTCGCCGAGCCTCAAGGTCGGCATCGCCTTGGCACTGTTGGACACCGAGGCCGGACTGGAGCCGGGCGACGAGGTCGAGGTCGATGTGCGCGGCCGCCGGTTGCGCGCCGAGGTGGTGCGCCCGCCGTTCGTGACGCCGCATACTTCCTGAACGGCGGTCGCGGACCCTCTGCGTGTGGCGTAAATCATGACAGTTTCGGAGTGGAGGGTCCGGTGGCCGTGAGTGTGCTGCGCGAAGGGGGTACGCCGCTCGCTCCGGAGGGGCCGTTGCGGGACGAATACCTCGCATCGGACGCCGTCGACGGGGAATTATGACCCGATTGTCGCGATTCTCGATCGCTGCTCGGCCCGTCTCCACGCAGGTCCGAGCATCGGCGTCGACGACCGCAGTTCTAGTATCGAGGTCATGACAGTCGCTGCACAGTTCACTCGTACCCCGCATCCCGCCCCGGTTCCGGCGGATCGGCGCACGGAGATTCTGGCGGCGCCCGGGTTCGGTCGCTACTTCACCGACCACATGGTGTCGATCGACTATCTCGACGGGCAGTGGACCAACGCGCGGGTCGAACCGTACGGGCCGCTGTCGATGGATCCGGCGACGATGGTGTTCCACTACGGTCAGGCCATCTTCGAAGGTCTCAAGGCGTATCGGCAGGCCGACGGCAGTATCGCCACCTTCCGCATCGATGCCAACGCGGCGCGGTTCCAGCGGTCGGCGCGACGACTGGCGATGGCGGAGCTGCCGGAGGAGTTGTTCATCGAATCGGTGCGTCAGCTGCTCGAGGTCGACGCGGACTGGGTGCCCGCGGCCGGCGGTGAGGAGTCGCTGTATCTGCGGCCGTTCATGTTCGCCACCGAGGCGGGACTCGGCGTGAAGCCCGCGGCCGGGTACAAGTACCTGCTGCTGGGTTCGCCTGCGGGAGCGTATTTTCCGCGTGGCGTGAAGCCGGTGCGGGTGTGGCTGTCCACCGAATACGTGCGCGCCGCTCCGGGCGGCACCGGTGAGGCCAAGGTCGCCGGCAACTACGCGTCCTCGCTGCTGGCGCAGCAGCAGGCCACCGACAAAGGCTGCGACCAGGTCGTGTGGCTCGACGCCTGCGAGCGCAAGTACGTCGAGGAGATGGGCACCAACAACCTGTTCTTCGTCTACGGTTCCGGTTCCGAGGCCCGGTTGGTCACCCCGGAGCTGTCGGGGTCGCTGCTGCCGGGCATCACCCGCGACAGTCTGCTGACCCTCGCCGCGGACTCCGGTTATCCGGTCGAGGAACGCAAAGTGTCGGTCGAGGAATGGCGCAACGGCGCCGAATCCGGCGAGATCACCGAGGTTTTCGCGTGCGGAACCGCCGCGGTCATCACCCCGGTCGGCTGGGTGCAGTCCGCCGAGGGCGAATTCGAGATCGGCGGCGGTGAGCCCGGCGAGGTCACGATGGCGCTGCGCGACACGCTGACCGGAATTCAGCGCGGCACGTTCGCCGACAATCACGGCTGGTTGCGCACCCTGGCGTGAAAGCCGGTGCCCCGGGGGGGTCGGCCCGGGGCACCGCGGCAGGAATCGTCAGGTAGAACGGTTTGCCGGGGTGGGTCTGGCGCTGATCCTGCAGGAACGAGATGGCCTTGTCCGCAAGGTCTTTCGACAGGTGGTAGCCCTCTTCGGGCTGATACGGCTGGTCGATGAAGTGGTTGTCCTCGGCCAGATCCGGATACCACTGGTTGGTCTCACCGCCGACGAATCCGTAGAAGCGGTCGAAGCCCTGTCCCAGCGGCCACCGCTCCCGCGACGAGCCGGCGGTTCACTCGTCGACGGGGATGTTGTGGTTCTTGCCGACCCAGTAGGTGCCCCAGCCGGCCTTCCGCAATACGGTGGCAATCGAGGCGTTCTCCGGCGGGATGTGAGAGCTGTAGCCGGGAAATCCCGACGAGGTCTCCGAGATCGAGGCGAATCCGTTGAGGTGATGGTTGCGGCCGGTGAGGGTCGGCGAGCACAGCGCCGTGGTGTGCCATTGGCTGTAGGTCAGTCCCTCGCGCGCCAGCCGGTCCATGGTCGGCATCTCGATCCGCCCGCCATAGGGCGACCAGGCCGCGCATCCGGTGTCGTCGTACAGCACGACCAGCACATTCGGTGCGCCCTCCGGTGCCTTCTTCGCCAGGAAGGCGTCCCAATCGGGAACCGAGTCCCGGGTGTCGAGATTGACGACGCCCTTGAACTGCCTATCGCTCATCACTGGAACCCCTGTCGGAGGCTGGTCTGCGCCACGGAGTAGGTGCCGCCTGCGAGTGCGCCACCGGCCGCGGCGGCAAGCCTCATCCGCCCGGGTGAATCCGGGTTTCGCCGACGTGGCCGCGCACGCAGTTGCCGATACCGCCCACGACCGGGCGAATCGGGCGGTACGGTCGGGTCAGCGTACGGTCGGCTACCGCTGCCGGCGTTGACGTTTCGGACAGTGAGGGAGAGGAAGTCATGCCACACCGCACCGACTCCGGCACCCACCACGCCTGCTGCGCACCGGCAGCGGGAAAGAGCGCCGATTCGACCGGTCACGATGCCGATGCCGGTCGGCCGGGCGAGGCGGATCGCCGCGCGGAGTTCGATGCCGCGCTGGTCGCCCTTCCCGGCGGCACCTTCACCATGGGAGACGAGAGCCGCTGGGCCTATCCCGGCGACGGCGAGGGGCCGTGTCACCGGGTCACCGTCGACGCCTTCGCCATCGGCCGGTACGCGGTGACCAATGCCGACTTCGCCGCATTCGTCGCCGACACCGGCTACCGCACCGATGCCGAGAAATACGGCTGGTCGTTCGTCTTCGCCGGCTTGCTGCCGCCGGATATGCCGCCCACCCGCGCGGTGGTCAACGCTCCGTGGTGGCGGCAGGTGGAGGGCGCGGACTGGGCTCATCCGTTCGGGCCCGACTCGGATGTCGGCACCTTGGCCGACCATCCTGTCGTCCACGTCTCCTGGGAGGACGCCCGGGCCTTCTGCACGTGGTCGGGCACGCGGCTGCCCACCGAGGCCGAATGGGAGTACGCCGCCCGCGCCGGATCCACCGGCCCGTTTCCCTGGGGCGAGGATTTCGAGCCGGACGGGCAGCGGCACATGAATGTCTTCACCGGCGAATTCCCCCGTACGGCCCCCGGCGCGCATCTCGGCACGATGCCCGTGAATGCTTACGCGCCCAACGGGTTCGGGCTCTACAACACCACCGGGAATGTGTGGGAGTGGTGTTCGGACTACTTCTCGCCGGAGTACTACCGGCACAGTCCCGAAGCGAATCCCACCGGACCCGATCTCGGCCGCGACCGGGTGATGCGGGGTGGATCGTATCTGTGCCACCTGTCCTATTGCCGTCGCTACCGGGTCTCGGCGCGGCAGGGCAGCGAGCCGGTCTCCTCGACGGGGAACCTGGGCTTCCGAGTGGTCGCTGACAGACCGGTGCAGTGAGGTCCCGCCCGGCCGAACCGACCGGGGGGAGTGGAGGGCAGATGAGCAGCGCGGTGGCGCCGACGCTCACCGGTTACCGCCGCACCTGGTTGCGGCCCGATATCCTGGCCGGGCTCAGTGCGGGTGCGGTCGTGATTCCGCAGGCCATGGCCTACGCGACCATCGCGGATCCGCCGGTGCAGATCGGCCTCTACACCTGCATGGTGCCGATGGTCGTCTACGCGATGCTGGGCGGGTCGCGTACCGCGAGCGTGAGTACTGGAGCGCGACCGACCTACGTGCCGTCGGGTGTGTGCGGGCCGGTCGCCGCGTGACGGAGATACGGAGTCAGTAGCTCTCGGACGCGTGTCGCCACAGTGTCGACGGGGGCGTGGTTTTCGACCATGCGCGAGGCGGTGAGAACGACGGCGTTGATCAGTTCGGCGGTCGTCACCGGATCGGGTGCGCCGAGTTCGGTCAGCGCGGCGATCAGCGGCGTGCGGAGTTCGTCGTGAATGGCGCGGCCCTGGGCGGCGAGGGCGTCGGGCGCGATATGGGTCGAAAGCCCTTGTACCACCGCGTGTTCGCCCTCGTCGACCAGTTCGAGATTGACCAGCGCATAGGTCAGGACCTTGGCGCCGGGGTCGTCGGCCGCGGCCATGCGCTCGGTGATCCGTGCGCTCCAGCGGGGTAGCGCATCGGCCAGTACCGCCTCGAACAGCTCGTCTCGTGAGCCGAAATACTGATAGACGCTGGGCCGGGCCAGACCGGCGCGGGCGGCCACCTCGGCGAGGGTGGGCGCCGCACCGGTCTGTTCGGAGAGGATCGCGCGCGCGGCGTCGAGGAGGGCACGCCGCTGCGCCTGCCGGTGTTCCGCGACAGTCGCCGCCTGAATCCTCGGCACGAAACCTCCTTCTCGCCGCGGCCGGGACGGTGTTTCACCCGGCCGGGCCGCATCCGACCCTATGCGACAGTGCTATCACATCCTGTCGCGGTCACACTCGGTCGCGGTGTGCCCCGACCCTCAGCGCTCGGGGGTGAGGCGGCCGTCGACCATGGTCAACACGCGGTCACAGCGGTCGAGGATGTCGTGGTCGTGGGTGACCATGACGGTGGCGACCGCCGCCGCGCGGGTTTCGCGAGCCAGCAGTTCCACCACCTCCGCGCTGCGGGCGCGATCCAGGGCGGCGGTCGGCTCGTCGACCAGCAGGACTCGCGGCGAGCCGATCAGCGCCCGGGCGATGCCGACGCGCTGGCGTTCACCGCCGGACAGCTGCTCCGGTCGCCGATTCGCCTTCTCGCCCATGCCGACCGCGCCGAGCAACTCTCGCGGATCGCGGCGGGTGCCGGTGAGGCGGGCGACCAGCCGCAGTTGATCGGCGGCCGTGAGCGCGGGCAGCAGGTTGCCCGATTGGAAGACGAAACCGATGTGGTGCAGCCGGAATCGGGTGCGCTCGCGCGGGCCCAGGGCGGTGAGATCGGTGCCGCCGATGCGAACCCGTCCGGTATCCGGAGTGGTGAGACCGCCCGCCACGGCGAGCAGACTCGATTTACCGGAGCCGGAGGGTCCCATGATCGCGACGAATTCCCCGGGGTTGACCGACAGATGCACGTCGTCCAGCGCGGTCACCGTATCAGCGCCGTCGCCGAGGGTGAGGGTTACGCCGTCGAGTTCGAGTCCCGTCTTCGAGTCGGAAAGGTCGCTCGCGCGCACATCCTCTTGTGTCGCAGCGCCTTTGCGTGTGGTGAAGATGCTCATCGGTTGGCTCCCAAGGCCGTGAGGGGATCGATTCTGGTGACGCGCACGATGGCGGCGGCCGCGCCCAGCACGCCGAGCAACACCAGCAGGCCGGCTCCGGTGGCGACGGCTGCGGGTTCGAGCGTGAACGGCATGCCGTGGATGAAACTGCTGCCGCCGACGGCGATCAGCACTCCGATGGCGGTCGCGCCGACCAGCACCACCACGGCCTGGGTGAGTCCGTCGACGAGCAGGAACCGCGTCGGCGCGCCGATCGCCCGCAACACCGCCAGTTCGCCCGTGCGCTGGATGGTCCACACCAGGAAGAACGCGCCGACCACCAGTGCCGAGATCGCGTAGAGGAACGCCTTGATCATCGTCATGGTCGCCATCTCCGCCGTATATCCGGGGGAAGCGTCGTAGGAGGCGGTGCGGGTCATGGCGGTCGTGTCCGCGGCCGCGTCGCCGGCGGTCAGGTCGAGTTTCGCACCCGGCTGCGCGCGCAGCGCCACGGCACTGGCCTCCCGGTAGGACTGCTCCCGTACCTGCTCACCCGGTTTTGCCCCGGCATGGATCTGCTGCCAGGTGTGCAGCGGCACGTAGGCGACATCCACGTGGCCGAAGGTCTGTTTGCCCGCGGTGACACCGACGATCGTCAGCGTCGTGCCGAGCCGATCGATGACGACGGTGTCGCCGAGTCGCGCACCCTTGTCGAGGGCGGTCGCGCTCACGACGATGCCGTCCGGCCGATCCAGTCCTGTGCCCTGCGCCGCCGCCGGTGCCAGGAACGACTGCGGTTCGACGCCGAACAGCGCGAAGTCGACCGCGACGCCACCGCCGGTCTTGGCGTTGACCAGCGTATTGCCGAAGGGGGCCGCGTCGGCCACGCCCGGCTGGGATCGCCACGCCGCTACCTGTGCGGTGTCGATCGTGCTGCGGGTGAATGCCGAATCGGTCTTCGTGCCGTGCGCGAAGGCGAAGGCGTCGAACGGCAGGGAGCGCAGGCCGGAGACACCGTCGTCGACGAGTCCGGACGACAGCCCGGACAGCATCACGGTCAGGATCGAGATGAGCGCGACCACGCCGCCCATCAGGCCGAATCTCACTCGCGCGTACCACAGTTCGCGCAGTGCCAGGAACATGACAACACTCCTCACGGCTGCCGCCGGTCGGACCGGCGGCGCGACAGCACCATCTTCCTGACGGTGCGTCGGTAAGATATCAACGCCGCGTCGGCAAAAGTTCGCCGGGGTGGTGAATCCGCCCAGAAAGTACGAAAAGCCCTCTCGCACAAGGCGAAAGGGCTCGGAGGGTGGAGGTGGTCGCTCAGCCGGGCATCAGCATATGCCACTGTTCGAGAGTGGTCGGGCGCATGACGTAATTGTTCTCGCGTACCGACGACAGGGCCGCGCTGGGTTCTTCCGAGTACCAGTGGCCGGGGTAGACGACCGGGTCGCCGGACAGCTCGGCCAGGTGGCGCAGGCTGCGGAACATGGCGTCGGAATCGCCGCCGGGGAAGTCGGTGCGGCCGCAGCCGTCCACGAACAGGGTGTCACCGGCGACGAGCCGGTCCTCGAACAGGAAGCACTGGCTGCCCGGCGTGTGGCCCGGGGTGTGCAGGAATTCGATCTCGACGCCACCGACGGCGAGGGTGTCGCCGTGGTCGTGTCCGGTCAGCTCGCTCGGCGCGATACCGGTGACATTGGCGACCCAGGACAGTTCCTCGTGGTTCACGTGCACCGGAACCTGCACCCGCTCGAGCAGTTCCTTCACCCCGCGCAGGGTGAAACCCATCATCGTGCCGCCCACGTGGTCGGGATGATGATGGGTTGCCAGCACACCGGTCAGCCGCAGGCCGTCGGCCTCGGCGATATCGACCAGATCACCCGCCGCGTACGCGGGATCCACCACCACACATTCGCCGGACTCGCGATCACCGATCAAATACGAGAAATTCCGCATCTGCGTGGCAATCGGATCGCCGACGGCCCAGTCCCGGCCCGCCAGCAGTTGACGAAAATATAAACGATCGGATCCCATACGCACACCCTATTGTTCGCCGGCGAACTCCGCGCATCCGGACGCAATGTTGTGAATCGTCACGGCCGCGGGCCGCCGGATGGCTCGGATTCTCGGGCCGGCGCTCAGCTCAGCAGCGCGCCGAGTTCGTCCGCGGCCGCCGGGCCGTACGCGCCGCGCAACCGTCGCAGCGCGTCGTCGCGGTCGAGCGACCACTCCTGGGTGCCCACGGTTTCCAGCACCAGCACCGCGGTCAGCGAACCCAGCTGCGCTGAGCGCTGCAGGCTGAGTCCGGCGGTGTGCCCGGTGAGGAAGCCGGCCCGGAACGCGTCGCCGACGCCGGTCGGGTCGACCTGCGAAAGTTCCGGCACCACTTCGACATTCACCTCGACACCATCACCGTCGACGATCAGCGCGCCCTTGGCGCCGAGGGTGGTGACACGAATGCCGACCCGGCGGCCGATCTCCTCGGGGGACAGGCCGGTCTTCTGCAGCAGCAGGCCCCACTCGTACTCGTTGGTGAAAAGGTATGTGGCGCCGTCGATCAGGGCGAGCGCCTGGTCGCCGTCGAGGCGGGCCAGCTGCTGTGAGGGGTCGGCGGCGAACGGGATACCGAGCTTGCGGCACTCCTCGGTGTGGCGCAGCATCGCGTCGGGATCGTTGGCGCCCACCAAAACCAGGTCCAGCGAACGGTTTTCGGCCACCTCGGCGATCGAGATGTCGCGGGCCTCGCTCATCGCGCCGGGATAGAACGACGCGATCTGGGCCATGCTCTCGTCGGTCGTGCAGACGAAGCGCGCGGTGTGCGCGGTGTCGGAGATCCGCACCGCCGAGCAGTCCACGCCGTGGCGCTCGAGCCAGTCGCGGTACTCACCGAAGTCGGGGCCGACCGCGCCGACCAGCAGCGGGTTCCCGTTCAGCAGACCCATCGCGTACGCGATGTTGCCGCCGACACCGCCTCGGCGAATCACCAGATCGTCGACCAGAAAACTCAACGACACGTGCTGCAACTGATCGGCAAGCAGGACGTCGGAGAATTTCCCCGGAAAACGCATCAAATGGTCGGTCGCGATGGAAGCGGACACAGCGATGGTCACGAAGCCCGGTCCTTGTCTGTCGAGGGCGGAATCAGCCTTACCGTACCGTGTGCACGACACGGCGCGGAACCTCCGCAGAGATTCCGCGCCGGGAGCAGATCGTCAGTTGAAGCTGTCGCCGCAGGCGCAGGAGCCGGTGGCGTTCGGGTTGTCGATCGTGAAGCCCTGCTTCTCGATCGTGTCGACGAAGTCGATGGACGCACCCTGAACATAGGGGGCGCTCATCCGGTCGACGGCCAGCTTGACCCCGCCGAACTCGGCGGTCAGGTCGCCGTCGAGGGTGCGATCGTCGAAGAACAGCTGGTACCGCAGACCCGCGCAACCGCCCGGCTGCACCGCGATGCGCAGCGCCAGATCGTCGCGGCCCTCCTGGTCCAGCAGCGCCTTCGCCTTGGACGCGGCGGCGTCGGTCAGGATCACACCGTGGGTGGTGGTCTCGTTCTGCACAGTCATGAAGTCTCCTCGCAGACCCTCGTTACCCGTGAACGTTGTTTCCGTGAACAGCGCACGGCTCGGTAGCTGTCAACGCCACGTCGCGGGTGGCTATTCCAATCTTGCCACTGCGCGCGCCGGCGTGGGCCCGTCGGCCCCGGAATTGCCGGGTGGAAGGCGCTCGGACGTGCGAATCACCACACTTGTGGGGCGTGTCGCGGGGGTACAGACCGGCCGGTCGGAGCCGGTTTGCCGGTATGGGCGGTATGACCGATCACACAGGCTCAGCGGAGACCGTATTTCCAGGCCGGTATGCCATCCAATAGCCTGGTCGGCGTGAAGTTCCTGCGCCGTGGCGATGCCAGCACCACCGACGACCACGTCGACGACACGTCGGCCGCGACCGACGACGACACGGCCACGGCAGCGCAGCGGCCCACACCGACCGCCGGCAAGGGGCGCCCGACGCCCAGGCGCCGCGACGTCGAGGGCAGGCGCCGCGGGCCGATCGCGCCCGCGCCGCTGACCGCCAAGGAGGCCCGGGCCAGGCGCAAGGCCACCCGCGGCAACCGCGAGGAACGCAAGGTCGCCTCGGCCGAACGCCGGGCCGCCGCCGCCGATCGCCGCGCCCGGATGCTCGCCGGTGAGGACAAATATCTGCTGCCGCGCGACCGCGGCCCGGTTCGTGCCTACGTCCGGGACCTGGTCGACGCCCGCCGCAATCTGGTCGGATTGTTCATGCCGCTGGCGCTGGTGCTGATCCTGACCATGTTCCTCACCCCGCAGGTGCAGGCCTACGTCACCCTCGCGATGATCGTGATGATGCTGTTCATGGTCGCCGAGGGCTTCGTGATCGGCCGCCTGATCAACAAGCGGGTGCAGGAGCGCTATCCCGACGACACCACCTCGAGTTGGTCGCTGGGCTGGTACGCCTTCGTGCGCGCCTCCCAGATCCGCCGCATGCGCGCCCCGAAGCCGCGGGTGTCGCCCGGCGACGCGGTCTGAGTTTCGGGGATCCGGCGCCGGACCGCACGATCGTTCTCCGCGCGGGCGGCCGTATGTCCGGTCGGCGGGGCGGTTGCTGTGTACGTCTGGTCGAGGGCCGCCGCGAGTGTGCTGAACCGCGGCGGCGGACGGATCGAACTCGGCCGTTGCGGGGGCCTCGGGCTCGGAGAAGCAGCGCCTCGGGTGTGCGGCGGTCGGGGTACGGGCCGATTGGTACCGTGCTGACGTGGTGAACGATGCTGCGGGCGGCCGAGGGCTGCGGACGCTGGTGCTCGGTGGGGCGCGCTCGGGAAAATCCGCCTATGCCGAGGAGGTGGCCGGCCGCAGCGGACCGGTGCGCTACGTCGCGACCGCGGTTCCCGATCCCGCCGACGCCGACTTCGCCGATCGTATTGCCGCCCATCGCGTTCGGCGCCCCGGCACCTGGCATGTGGTGGAGGGCGATCCGATCACCGTGCTCGGTGACTCGGCGCCGGTGACGTTGATCGACGACCTCGGCACCTGGTTGACCGCCCGCATCGACGCGCGCGCGGCCTGGGAATCGCCGCGCGGAACCGTCGGCCCCGATATCGACGCGCTGGTCGCGGCGGTGACCGGCTATGCGGACCGCCTGCTGATCGTGAGCCCGGAGGTGGGACTGGGTGTGGTTCCGGCGACCGCGTCGGGACGACTGTTCCAGGACGAGATCGGGACGCTGAATCAGCGGCTCGCGGCGGTGTGCGACGAGGTCGTGCTGGTTGTCGCCGGAGTGCCGGTAGTCCTGAAGGGGGCCGGTACTTCGACCGGAAGCGGGATCGCGGCGGCCTCCGCCGCGGTCGCGGCCGCCGGGCTGGGAGATGTTGCGGCGCAGCGAGTCCCGGCTTCCGACAGCGCTGATTCCGCGGGCCGGGAGCGTCCGGTCCACGGGTCCGGTTTCGCAGACTCCGCTGCGGCGGAAAAAGCGTTGTCCTCCGGTCACGATGCGGACGGCGGCGCTACGCCGGCCTCGGACGCCGGAGCTACCGCTGCCGGCTCGATGGTGGGTTCGACCCCGCGTGGCCTCGCCGAATTCGACGGCACCACACCGGCATTCGGTCCGGTCGCCGCGCCCGACGCACGGGTGCGGGCCGAGGCCGAGCAGCGGCAGTTGCAGTTGACCAAACCGGCGGGGGCGCTCGGGCGGTTGGAGACGCTGGGCAACTGGGTGGCGGCGTGCCAGGGGGAGTGCCCGCCGCATCAGTTCCGGCGTGCCCGGGTCGTGGTGTTCGCGGGCGACCACGGTGTGGCGCGACACGGCGTGTCGGCGTATCCGAGCGAGGTGACCGCGCAGATGGTCGCCAACTTCCTGGACGGTGGGGCGGCGGTGAACGCGCTGGCGCGCCTCGCCGACGCGACCGTGCGGGTGGTGGACATCGCGGTGGACGCCGACACCGATCCGTCGGTCTCGGCACACAAGATTCGCCGCTCCAGCGGCGCCATCGACCGTGAGGACGCCCTCACCGAAGCCGAGCTGTACGCCGCGCTGGCGGCGGGCCGCGCGATCGCCGACGAGGAGATCGACAGCGGGGCCGACTTGCTGATCGCCGGCGATATGGGGATCGGAAACACCACGCCGGCAACGGTTCTCATCGCCACGCTCACCGACACCGAGCCGGTGGTGGCGATCGGCCGCGGCACCGGCGTCGACGATGCCGGATGGATGCGCAAGGCCTCCGCGATCCGCGACGCCATGTGGCGTGCGCGCCCGCACCGCCACGACCCGTTCGCGCTGCTGCGGATCGCCGGCGGCGCCGATTTCGCCGCCACCGCCGGCTATCTCGCTCAGGCCGCCGCACGGCGCACGCCGGTGATTCTCGACGGTGTGGTGGTCACCGCAGCCGCGCTCATCGCCGAAATGCTCGCTCCCGGCGCGAAGCGCTGGTGGGTGGCGGGGCATCGGTCCACCGAGCCGGCGCACCCGCTGGCCCTCGCCAAGCTCGATCTGGAGCCGCTGGTCGAGCTGAACATGCGGCTCGGTGAAGGCTCCGGTGCGGTGAGCGCGCTGCCGCTGCTGCGTGCGGCCGTCGCCGCGCTCTCGGAGATGTCGACCTTCGGTGAGGCGGGGGTGAGCACCGCCGAATCCGATTCGGCCGCACCGGAAGTCGTGTCCTGAACGAGGGGCAAGGACCGGATCGCCCGGCCCGCACGGCCGGCCCCCCGAGCACGCGGCGGAAGGCCGGCCGGATCGGGTATCTCGTCGATCACCCGTGCGCCGGGTGTCGTCGGTCGGCGGCGCCGCACACAGCATCGAGATGTGCGTGCTGTGGCATCGCCGGATCGGGGTTCCGGCCGTGATCGCGGCGGCTCGTCTCGCGCTCTCGTGGTTGACGGTGCTGCCGGTGCGCGGACCCGAGACGGTCGACCGCAGGGCGGCGGCGGGAGCGATCGCGGCCGCACCGGTGGTCGGGGCGGTGCTGGGGGCCGGTGCCGCCGGGTTGCTGTGGGTGCTGATCCGGGCCGGATCGGGTTTCGCGCTGGCCGGGCTGATCACCGTCGGTGCGCTGGGACTGGCGACCCGCGGAATGCATCTGGACGGGCTGGCCGATACCGCGGACGGGCTGGGCAGTTACGGCCCGCCGGAGCGTGCCCGGGAAATCATGAAGAGCGGCGGTGCGGGGCCCTTCGGGGTGGCCGCGTTGATCTTCGCCATCGGGATTCAGGCGCTGTCGTTCGCCGCCCTCGCCGAGCACGGCCGCTGGTTCGCGGTCGGGCTCGCGGTAGCCGTCGGACGGGTTGCGGTCGTCCTCGCCTGCCGCGGGTACGCTTCCGCTCCCGGCGCCGGATTCGGTGCGCTGGTGGCGCGCACGCAGTCGGCGGTGACACCGGCGGTCTGGACTCTCGCCGCGCTCGTCGCCGGCGTCTTCGCCGCGCCCGCGTCCTGGCTCGGGCCGGTCGCGGTCGCCGTGGCTCTGGCGGGTGCGGCTGTGCTGGTGTGGCATTGTGTGCGGCGTTTCGGCGGGCTCAACGGTGATGTGCTCGGCGCCGCCGTCGAGGTGACCGTCGCGGTCACCGCCGCGGTGCTGTCACTGTCCTGAGTTCGTCGCACCGCCCGATCGGCCGTACCGTTTCATCCACCCTGAAGGACTCCGACCAGCGAAAATGATTGTGCGTCAATAACGCAACGGCGTTGCCCCTGTTTGGGAATGAAACATCGGGGTATCCGTGAGCAATGACGGTGATAGAGCGGATCGCCGTTGTTGCCGCCCGTCGACGATGCCGAGCGCACGCGCGGCGATACCGGAGCCCGCCGAATTCGCAGCCCCCGGTATCGAGCGCAGGACCACCGCGCGACAGGACGACCTCGCGATCGACGAACGGTGCACCGAGGTCGAAGAGGGGAGCAGGTTTGTCGATTTCATCCCGTGAATCGAAGCGCAGGAACCCGGACAAAGGCTATGTCGCCCTGCTGGGTTGGAGTCTGAACGCGGTCGAAGCGGTGGACCGATTCGATCGGCGTTATGTGGTCGTAGCCCCGGAGTGGGCAGAGGAATATTGCACCGAGAACGAAATACCCTACCTCCGCTGGAATTTCGAGCGACTCAACGACCGGTCGATGGAAATCGCGGAGACCCTGAAGGAGATGGGCGTCGACGTCGCCATCCCGATCTTCGAGGAGACCGTGGAATGGGCGGGTGCGATCAACTCGGTGCTGCTGGACAATCCGCGGCTGCTCGGCCAGGCCATGCTGCTGCGCGACAAATCGCTGATGAAGCGGCGCGCGCAACTGGGCGGTATCCGGGTGGGCATCTTCGAGGAGGCACACGAGCGTGACGACGTCATCCGGTTCCTCAAACGCGTCAACCAGACCCTGCTCAAACTCGACGGCGACCCGAACGATCCGATCCATGTCAAGGCCTTCGACAAGGCCGGCTGCCTCGGTCACCGGGTGATCCGCACCCCCGACGAGATCGACGCCATCCCCGACGACGAGTTCCCGGTCCTGATGGAATCCCATTTGGACGGTTGGGAATTCGCGGTCGAGGCGTGGATCCATGACGGCAAGATCCGATTCCTCAACATCTCCGAATACGTGCGGCTCGGCTACTCCGTCTTCGTCCCCGCGACCCCGGAACTGGAAAAGTACCGGCCGGAGATCACCCGGCAGGTCGAAAAACTGATCAAGACCTTCGATATCGAATTCGGGTTCGTCCATCCGGAGTATTTCGTCACCAGCGACGGTGAGATGTACTTCGGCGAGGTCGCCTATCGCCCGCCCGGGTTCAAGGTGTTCGAATTGCTCGAGCGCGCATACGGATTCAACGCCTATCACGCGCTGGTACTCGCATTCGATCCGAAGACCACCGAGGAGGAGATCGTGGAGTTCTTCCCTCGCGAAGTGGTGGATGCGAAAGGACATGCCGGCTCGTTCGGCGTCTACCCGCGGCGGCGGGTGGTCAGCCGGTTGTCGATCCCGGAGGAGACGGAGGATCACGAGTATTTCGAAACCCACGAACTCACCGCCCCGCTGTCGGAAAAGGTCACCAAGCGAACCGCATTCGGCAATCACTGGGGTCTGCTGTACTTCTTCGGCGAAGACCCGTACGCTCTGCGGGACCTGCTGAAGCGACAGGAAGAACTCGACTTCTACGTATGAATCCTTCTCGGCAGGAATGGATCACGGGAGGATCCTGATTGACTCCACTCGGCAGCGACGACGACACTCTGGACAGACGTCTCGCCACGCTGGACGAAGCCACGCGAATTCTGGGCGCCACCAGCGATTTCGGTAAGCAGGTGAAGCTGTCCAGGGTGCTGGGTGCGCTGCGGCGGGTGCTGCTGCTGCCCGGCGGCTGCGCGGCGGTGCGGGCGCGGGCGAGCGGTCTCGAGGCGGCCGGGCTGTTCCTGGGCACCGACTGGGCGAAACCGGAGATCCTCATCCCGGCGCTGAGTGTGGGCTCGTTGCGCAGCGCCAACGCCGACACGGTAGTGCTGGAGACGGTGAGCGATCTGCGCCTGTTGGCCGTGGCCAAGGGCGAGTTCACGCATCCGTCGGTGAGCGCGGAGCAGGCGCTGGGGCATCTGTCGCAGGTGCTGGCGGTGAACCTGAGCCTGCTGTTCACCCCGCCCAGCGAGGCCGAACGCGAACAGCAGGGGCGGATGGCACGGGTCTCGCGGGAGCTGCTGCATCACCTGGTGGAGGAGATCGGCTACGAGAAGGTGCTCGAGCATCTCGTCGACGAGATCTGGCGGATTCTGCGCCAGCGACCCATCCAGGTCGAGCAGGTGAAGCGGATGATCACGCAGATCGCCGTCGCCCGCAGCAATCCCGATATCGATCTCGGCGCCACCGGGCTGGGTGCGGACCGGCTGATCAGCAGCCTCTACGGCACCACCGACGCCTGCCGGGAGGATCCGGGTGTCGAGGTCTACCGCACGCGCCTGGACGGTATGGACGACAGCGCATTGCAGTACGAGGCAACGGGTTTCGCGCGCTCGATGCACGACACCGGGCTGGTGTCGCCGTATCACGCGGTCCTGCTGCGGTTCCTGCTGACCAAGGGGGAATATCTGCTCGGTGAGGCGCTGGGCTTGTCCAGCACCGGGCGCGACAGCCTGCTGTGCTACCACGAACTCGTGCGCAACCTGATCGAGGAGGCCGTGCACGTCGAGACCGCGCAGGGCATCTACGGGCTCGCGCTGCTGCTGGAGCGGGGGATTCTGTATCAACCGCCGGTCGCGCCCGCGCTGTGGCGGCAACTCGCGCTGCAGGTATCGCCGCGCTCGCGGGAGCGGCTGCACGAGATCTTCGGGCCGGTGCCGGACGCACGGGCGCGGTTGCTGTCCGGGATGCTGTCGATTCTGGGCCTGCCGCTCGGCGTGGGCCAGGGCGACAACCCGACCTGCCAGTCGGCGCGCGCCCTGTCGATGTGGGCCTACAACGATCCCGACTATCTGTTGCAGACCGTGGCGTGGGCGGCCCGTGACGACGAGATCGTCATGCATTTCGAGGGACAGCCGATCTCCTCGAAAGAGGCCGGTGCCGGGGTCGCGACCTCGCTGCCGATGGACCTGGACCCGGTATCGCTGCTGGTCGTCCCGCATCTCGATCGGATCTACGCCGAAATGGGGCGGCGCTGCGCCGGGCGCGAGGGCGATCCGCATCGGTGGATCAACCCCGAATTCCACGGCTGGTGGTCCGGCCGCGGATTCCGCATCAATGTCGACGTCGAGACCGGGCGGCTGATCGACGTCGACGAATTCCTGCGGCACTTCTACGCCAGCTACCACCCCTTCTACAACGGCAATCAGCCGCTGATCCACCCGCAGCCGGCCGGCATCGCGGTGACCGACAGCGCCGCCCGGTTCGTCGGCTGGCACGCGATCACCATCCTGCGGGTCAGCCTCGATCCGCAGGACACCATGCGGGTCTACTTCTACAACCCGAACAACGACAGCGGCCAGGACTGGGGCGACGGCGTGGTCGTCGGCACGGCCGGGCACGGGGAACGGTTCGGTGAGGGATCGCTGCCGTTCGAGCAATTCGCCTCGCGGCTCTACATCTTCCACTTCGACCCGCTCGAACGCGGCGAACCGGCCGCGGTGGCGCGTCCGGAGCTGGATCGGGTCGTCGGCTACATCCACCGCAGCTGGGGTGCGGACCGGTTGCCGGAGATCGTGAGCGATGCGCCGTCGTGACCCGCGGGATAGGTTGCGTGCATGGACGATTCACGGTGGCGAGCGGCTCTCGTGGCCGAGGGCGACGCGATCGCCGCGCGATCATCGTGCTGTGGGTCAGCTGTCGGAGCGGGGGCGGGTGAGGATGAAGGTGTCCACCGGTTTCAGCGTGTCGGTGACCGCGTAGTAGGTGGCCGTCATGGTGGTGTGGCCGCCGGGGGAGCCGGGGTTCACGTCGAAAGCGCAGAAACCGTAAGGGTGTTCGGGGTCTTTGAAGGCGGACCAGGGTGCTTGCTCCATCACGTAGATCGGCGCCTTCTTACCCGTGCCGGGGTCGACAGCGCCGACACCGGTGATCACCCGGCACTGCTGTCCGGGGAAGAACAGCCCGTTCGAGGGGACGGAGGTGCCACCGCCGCCGATCACGAGATGCACTGTGCCCTTGGAGGTGTCGATGATCTCGGGTGCGGTCGCGGTAGCGGGCGTGACAGCCTCCGGGACCGGTTTCGGGGTGAGGGAGTCGCTGCCGAGGACGCCGCGGACGGGATGTGAACGCTCGTAATGGTGTTCGTGGCCGCACAGCACCAGATCGACCTGGTAGCGGTCGAACAGCGGCAGCCACTCCTGGCGGATCCCCAGATCGGCGCCGTTGGCCTTATCGGCCGAGGAGATCGCGGTCTGGTGCATGAACACGACGATCCAGTCGATGGCGCGGTCGGCTCGAGCGGCGGCCAGTTCCTCGTCGAGCCAGCGCTTCTGGGCGCCGCCCGAGTAGCCGTGCACGTAGGAGTTGCCGCCGTCCTGCAGGCAGATGTCGTCGTTGGCCACCGCGATCACCCGGACCGCGCCGACCGTGAAGGCGTACCAGAGCCCGCGCGCGAGATCCTCGGCCCCGCTGTCGGGCACGGTGAAATACGTTTGGAACGCCTCGTAACCGATCGGGCCGTTGCCGCGTTCGTTCTCGTGATTGCCGGGCGCCGGCATCCACGGTCGGTGGCGAGCGGAGCGAGAATTGTTGGCCCACCAGTCGTTCCAGGTGCGGATCCGGTCGGTGGCGAGATTGGCGTAGCACAGGTCGCCGTTGACGAGATTGAACAGCGGGGCGAGATGTTCGATCCCCGCGGTGACATCTCCGGCGACGGGGGAGCCGAGGTTGTCGTTGACGTAGCGGCCGTTGTCCAGTTTGCCGAGCGTCGGGGTGCCCTGATCGCCGAAACTGGTGAAGCGGAACGCGGCCCGGCCCGCGGGTGCGGTGCGATGAGTGCCCAATTCCGGTGTGGCGCCGTCGTGTCCGGCCGCGTAGATGTAGTCGGTGTCCGGCGTGAGCCCGGTCAGCACCGCGTGATGGGCATACACCTCCGTGCCCGAGGCGGCGTCCCGGTAGACCCGGGTCTGCGCCTGGGCGGTCGCGCCGAAACCCGTTGTCGCCGTGCCGAATCGCACCACCGGATTGCGCACCGAACCCGGACTCTGCCAGCTCACCACGGCCTCGCGCGCGGCGTCGGCGCCGAACTGCAGGTGCAACCCCGTGACCGGTGGTGCCGCCACCCGGGCCGGCCCGATCGCCAGTTCCGGCGACGGCGGCCAGAATCGCCCGCCGCTGCCGGTCGACGATCCGTCGCCGTGCAATGCCGCCGTCGTCCCCGCGCCCACGGCCAGCCCGGCGATCGCCGCCGCCCCCGACGCGCCGAACAGCCACCGCCGGCTCACCCCGCGCGATCGGTCGGGGCGAACGCCGCCATCCTCGGGCCCTCCTACTCGAGCAGCGGCGTCCGGCCCGGCGGTGTCATCTCCGTGCGTACCGCCGCCCGGCGTCGAACCAGGACCCGCCCCCGCGCTACCCGCCTGCTCCGATACCGGCTCCGACGCATCCCGCTCGTCCATCCCTCCACCCAACCGTGCGCGGGTTCAGAAAACCCCACGCCACGGCGAACGCCGGGTGAATCACGAGCCGAACGCCATCGAGAACCGGTCCGCCGCCCTGCTCAGGCGCGAGCGGCGATGCGGGCTTGCACTTCCGGGCGCCGCAGCGGCGGAACCGACTTCGGCGGGGCTTTGCGCTCTGGCAGCGCCGCCAGCAGCCGGGTGGTCGCCGCCGCGATCTCGGCGACGGCCTCCTCGACCGCGGGGCGGGTGGTCTCGGAGATGCTGCTCAGACCACCCACCTTGCGGACGTACTGTAGCGCGGCCGCGTCGATTTCCTCAGGTGTCGCCGCGGGGTCCAAGCCGCGCAGCGCGGTGATGTTTCGGCACATGCTTACGAGGGTAGCCGCGTGCCGGTTGCGATCGAGCCGTCTGATAGCGGCTCAGGCGGCGCTGCCGCTCGAGAACGGCGAATAGCCGTAGCCGTAGCCATACCCGTAACCACCGGTCCACGGGCTGTACCACCCGGGATAGCCGCCGTAACCTCCGCGCGGGCCGCCCCAGCCGGGCATTCCCCAGCCGCCGTGATGGCCCCAGCCGTGATGCCCCCAGCCGTGGACGAACTGGATATCGGTTCCGGGTGCCTGGACTTCCTGGGACTGGGCCGGGGCCACCGCCGGTTCGGCGAGAGCGGGGCCGGCGGCCGCCACGATCGGGGCCGCCGCGATGGCGACCGCGATCACCGCGCGGGACATGCGGGTGCGGATCTTCGAGGGCAGTTCGTTTCGAACCATCGGAATTCCTTATGTACGTGTCTCGGTCATATCCGTCCACGGCTCGAGCCGAGCCGCTCAACTTGCTTGACGCCATTTAATGTACCGCTATTTAACGGCACGTTCAAGAGCGTCGAAAAGATGACGTGACGTCTATGCACGCGTACGAAAGGAATCGATGGGGCCAGCGCCGCACCGCCGGGCCGTGGTCGGCCGCGGTGCGACGCTGCCTCGCGGTAACGGCTAGAGCCGCACGGGGTAGGTGGGCTCCTGAATATCGGGCTTGATCCGGTTCTCGACGAAGATGCCGTGCCAGATCATGAACACCAGCAGGGTCCACAGGCGACGGCTGTGGTCGCCGTTGCCGGCGCGGTGTGCCTCGAGCATCGCCTTGATCGCGGACTTGTCCAGCAGATGGTCGGTCTGCGATTCCGCGATCTGGGTGGCAGCCCAGTCGTAGAGCTCCGGGCCGCGCAGCCAGTGCCGCAGCGGCACCGGGAAGCCCAGCTTCGGCCGGTGCAGCACATGCGGCGGGACGATCGTCTCGAGTGCGCGACGCAGCGCGTACTTGGTGGTCTCCTTGGTGATCTTCTGCTGATACGGGATCTGCTCGGCGACCGCGAACACCTCGGGGTCCAGGAACGGCACCCGCAGCTCCAGCGAATTGGCCATGGTCATCTTGTCGGCCTTGACCAGGATGTCGCCGCGCAACCAGGTGAACAGGTCCAGATGCTGCATACGCGCTACCGGATCCCAGCCGCGTGAGCGCGCGTAGATCGGGGCCGTCACATCCTGGTGCGTCCATTCCGGACGGAATTCGCGCAGCACCGACCGCAACTGGGCGTCGTTGAAGCTGCGGGCGTTGCCGTAATAGCGCTGCTCGAGCGGCAGCGAACCGCGATGCAGCAGGCTCTTGCCGCGCGTTCCGTCCGGAATCCGGTCCGAGAGCTTGCCGGCCAGTCGCCGCACACCCTTCGGCAGGTATTCGAAGGGCTTGAGCGACAACGGTTCCCGATAGATCGTGTAGCCGCCGAACAGCTCGTCGGAACCCTCACCGGAGAGCACCACCTTGACGTGCTTGCGGGCCTCCTGCGCCACGAAATACAGCGGCACCAGCGCCGGATCGGCCACCGGATCGTCGAGGTACCAGACGATCTCGGGGATCGCGCCGGCGAACTCTTCAGGGCTCACGGTGCGGATGAAATGCTTCGCGCCGATCGCCTCCGCGGTCTCGGCCGCCACGTCGGCCTCCGAATACCCCTCCCGCTCGAACGCCGAGGTGAAGGTGAGCAGATTCGGGTTGTGCCGGATCGCCAGCGCCGCGATCGCGGTGGAGTCGATGCCACCGGACAGGAAGGCGCCGACGGTGACGTCCGCGCGCATGTGCTTGGCGACCGAATCCTCGAGCACCGCCGCGATCTCGCGGTAGCGGGCCTCCTCCGAGCCGGCCGCGAACGGGCGCACCCGGAAGTTCGGCTCGAAGTAGCGGGTCACTTCCGGCGCGGCCCCGGGACGCAGCGTGGCGTAGCAGCCCGATTCCAGCCGGCGGATGTTCGCGTGCAGCGACTCCGGCTCCGGCACGTACTGCAGCACCGTGTAGTGCTCGAGCGCGCGCGGATCCAGCGCATCCGACAGATTCAGCGCGGGCAACAGTTCCAGCAGGCTCTTCTTCTCGCTGGCGTAGGCGGTGCCGCCCGGGCCGGTGGCCAGGAACAGCGGCTTGATGCCGAACGGGTCGCGGGCCAGCACCAGCTCCTGGGTTTCGGTGTCCCAGATGGCGAAGGCGAACATGCCGCGCAGCTTGGAGAATGCCGCGGTGCCCCAGTGGTGATAGGCCGCGACGATCGCCTCACCGTCGCCCTCGGTGGCGAACCGCGCCCCGAATTCGTCGCTCAGCTGCGCGCGCAACTCCAGGTAGTTGTAGATCTCACCGTTGAACGCCAGCGCATAACGCTGCGGATTCTCCGGCGGACCCCAGCGCAGCGGCTGATGCGAATGCTCGATGTCGATGATCGAGAGGCGGTTGAAGCCCAGGATGATGTGTTCGTCGTGCCAGGTGCCGCGCTCGTCCGGGCCGCGATGGCGCCCGCACTGCAAGGCGTCGTACACCTGCTGTACGACGGAGTCGGTGGCCACATCGGCGGTCAGAAATCCCAGCAGTCCACACACTGCGTCGAGAACCTCGTTTCCGGATCGGGTACGCGGAGAACATTCGAAACCAGTCCCCGAGTATGCCGCACCGCGGCCCGGCTCGTCGCCTCGCTGGGCGGCGGTCGCCCTCGCCTGGGATTTCGCGCCCGGGCGCGCGGGCGGCGCAACCGATCGGCCGGGATCGCACCCGGTGGCCGGTGTGTCGAAAGCGACCCGGGCACAACGCGGGAGGCGGTTTGGTCTACGCTGCGTAGTACTCGGGAACTCTCGTGGTCGGCCGTGCGTTCGGCGCGGCTCGCGAAAGGCTCCCGAACGTGCTGAAAACGCGCCGCCCGGCATCCGGGTGGCGCCGTGTCGGATGGACGACCAGGAAGGCGTTGAGCGTGGCGCACAAGGCGAGCGAAGCGATAGGGGCACGACCCGCCCGGGTACGGCGGGGCCGCATCCTTCGGCGGGCCGGGCTGGCGGTGTCCATGGGGATCACCGTGATGCTCGTCTCGGGCTGCTCGATCGACAATCCCGTGCTTCGGTTCGGCTGGCCCACGGGTGTGACCCCGCAGGCGACCCGGATGCGGGAACTGTGGACGTGGTCGGTCGTCGCCGCCCTGGCGATGGGTGTGCTGGTCTGGGGTCTGACCTTCTGGACCGTGACCTTCCACCGCAAGAAGAAGACCTCCCCGGAGTTCCCGCGGCAGACCGGGTACAACGTGCCGCTGGAGCTGACCTACACGGCGATTCCGTTCGTGATCATCGCGGTGCTGTTCTACTTCACCGTGGTCGTGCAGAACTACGTGCACGAGAAGACCTCGAACCCGGATGTGGTCGTCGACGTGACCGCGTTCCAGTGGAACTGGAAGTTCGGTTACCAGAAGGTCGTCGGTCAGAACGGCCAGGTCTACGAGGGTGTCGACCAGACCCGTCAGGCGCTGAACGAGCAGATCCAGTCCGAGTACAAGGAGCGCACCGCCGACGGCCACCCGCAGCCGGGTCCGGTGCACGGCCTGCCCGCCAACGACATCTCCTACCTGCACTACGACAAGGTCGAGACCATCGGCTCGTCCAACGAGATCCCGGTGCTGGTGCTGCCGACCAACAAGGTCGTGGAATTCCAGCTGGCCTCCGCCGACGTCATCCACTCCTTCTGGGTGCCGGAGTTCCTGTTCAAGCGCGACGTGATGCCGAACCCGAAGGAAAACCACTCCGACAACACCTTCCAGATCACCAAGATCGAGCACGAGGGTGCTTTCGTCGGCCGCTGCGCGGAGATGTGCGGTACTTTCCACTCGATGATGAACTTCGAAGTGCGTGCCGTGACGCCGGACAAGTTCGACAAGTACATCGCCGCCCGCGAAGCGGGTAAGACCAATGCCGAGGCCCTGTCGAGCATCGGCGAGTCGCCGGTCGCGACCACCACGCACCCGTTCGACACCCGTCGCACCGCGCGTGAAGCCAGCCAGGCCGAGAGCAAGTAAGAAGGGTACTGAACAGACATGAAGGTCGAAGCACGCATCTTCGAGCTGCTCACGGTGTTCTTCATCATCGTGGCCGTCGTCTACGGATTCTTCACCGGCCAGTCCCGCACCGGCGTCGAGTGGGCGGGTACCACCGCCATCGTGCTGACCGCCGGACTGACGCTGATCGTCGGCACCTACTTCCGCTTCGTGGCGCGCCGGTTGGATCTGCGCCCCGAGGACTACGAAGAGGCCGAAATCGTCGACGGTGCCGGCGACCTGGGCTTCTTCTCGCCCGGCAGCTTCTGGCCCATCCTGCTGGCCGGTTCCGCCTCGGTTACCGCGCTCGGCTTCGCGTTTTTCCAGTATTGGCTGATCGGCCTGGGCGTGCTCTGCATCCTGGCCTCGGTCGCCGGTCTGGTGTTCGAGTACCACGTGGGACCCGAGAAGCACTGAGCATCCGACGCTCGAGCGCCCCGGCTTCGGCCGGGGCGCTTCGTCGTTGATGGGGCTTTTTCGAGATATCGCCGAGAGGGAATATCGCCGGAAATGCCGAACGCCCCGACATGTCTGCCGGGGCGTTCGGTCTTCGCAGTGGGTCAGTCGGGGGTGTGGTAGCGGCGGGCGCGTTCGGAGCGGCAGATGTCGTCGATGCCGGAGGTGATGTCGCGCAACAGTTCCGGGGCGCCGGAGCGGCCGGAGTAGGTGCCGGTGGGGCGCAGGCGGCAGGTGAAGGTGATGAAGCCGTGGTCCTCGCCGGCGGACTCGTGCAGATACGGGGACCGCACGCCGTAGGTCATGGCGGAGATGACCGTGATGGCGCCGCTGCGCTCGCGATGTTCGGCGAACAGGTCGTGCAGGCGGTGGAAGACGGTGCTGTAGCTGCTCAGGGGCGCGAAGACCGCCACCCGGTAGGCCGGGCCGCGCTCGGAGGAGCTGATCACGGTGTCGGCGAGATATTCGGCGTCGCGCAACGTGAGTACCTTGGGGGCGAACATCAGCGCACCGGCGGCGGCGTTGCGCACCGGCATACCGGCGCGGCCACCCGCGGCCGAGGCGATGGCGCCCAACGACTTTCGCGCCCGCGCACCCAGTTCGCGGCGGGCCCGCAGCGAGGGGGTGGCGGTGGTGGGGTGCAGACTCGACCACTGGCCGAAGCGGACCGTGCCCAGCTGGATGTTCCCGGTGCCGACCGGACGCGAGACGCGCAGCGGCGCGGTGTCGACCCAGCGGCCGACCTGCAGCAGGGCATCGCCGGGGCGGGTGATCTCGGCGTGCGAGTGTTCGACGAAGGTGTCGAAGTCGAGGAAGCGGTGCGCGTCGGAGGTGAGCCAGGTGTGGTCCTTGTCGACCTCGATGGCTTGCAGCGTCAGCGCCGTGATGATGCCCGTGCGCCCGGCTCCGCCGAGGATGCGGTGGAATCGCTCGGCATGATGGGTGCGCCCGCAGGTGCCGAACCTGCCCTCGGGGTCCACGTATTCGAGGGCGACCACGTTGTCGCTGAACATGCCGTAGCGGTGCGAGGCCGCGCTGAGCCCGCCGACGGCGGCGAAACCGCCGGCCGTGATCTCGCGGTGGTCGCCGACGATCGGCAGGCCGAGGCCGTGTGCGGCCAGGGTGCGATCGATATCGGACAGCCGTGCGCCGGCCTGCACGCGCACCAGCCGCGCATCGGCGTCCACCGCCTGCACCCGGTTCATCCGGCGCAGCGACATCACGATGCGACGGTCGGGCGGGGCCGGTTCGTCGTCGAGCGGCTCGCTGCTGTGGTCGCCGCCGCGCACGGTCAGCGGTTGCGGTCGTGAATCCCGCACTGTGCGAACGACATCCGCGGTGTCGCGGGGCAGATATTCCTCCGGCAGAGCAGCGAGCGTGGTACTCATGGCCTCAAAGCTAACCACAGTAGCGGCGCTACGTCTGCACCGAAGTTCGCAGTGCAGGTGCGGGGGTTTTCGCTACCGGCGCGAAGGCGAACAATGCGGCCGCGACGGCCGCCCACAGGATCCACCCGGGGAGCCCGGAACCGCCCAGTAGCGTGTGCGCGTGCTCGCTCGAGTCGGCCGACCGCAGGGCGCCGAAGATCAACACTCCGCTGTTCCACGACGCGTGCGCGACCGCGGCGGGCCACACGCTGGCCGACCGCAGCCGCAGCCAGCCGAGGACGGCGCCGAAACAGATGGCGAACGGGATGTACGCCAATGCCGACCAGGCGCCGATATCGGTGAAGCCGTAACCGAGCAGTGTGAGCGGAGCGTGCCAGAGGGCCCAGACGACCCCGGTCGCGACCAGCGCCACCGGGGTGCCGTAGCGGGAGATCAATTGTGGCAACAGCCAACCGCGCCAGCCGATCTCCTCGCCGAGCGCGTTCGGCAGCGTCGCGATGACGGACGTCGTCAGTGTCTCGAACAGTATTGCGACCACCGTCGAGGTGTCGAACTTGCCCAGATCGAAATGGAACCAGCCGAGCGCCGCGCTGATCTCATAGGCGATCCACGCGACCATTTGCGTGCCGAGCCAGGCGGCGACGATCAACCGAGCAGTGCGGGCAGGTGCCGGACCGAGGCCGAGGCCGACGTCGGCGGCGAAGCCGGGAGCCGCCGGGACGCCCGGTGCGGCGGGGCGCGCGAGCACAGGCTGCCGCATCCTCGACCGTGCGACGAGAACGGCCACTGTCGGGGCGAACATCATGAGGGCCGCGCCATCGTTCAGCCACGGGACTGATTCCAGCCCCTTCCCGTCGATCCAGGGAATCGACGCCAGCACCCATGCGAGTGCGTACGCCCCCCCGATGTATGTGGCGATATCCGAACGCCGAGCAATCATATGTCCGTCCTTGCGACTGAATCCGATGCCGTTCGGGATCGGCCGCCACCGGTCTCGGCATTCGGCGCCCCCGGATACTTCGACGCGGTGCAAGTGGAATCGGTTCCCGCGCAGTGTGGTTCGGACGGCGTGTCCGCCGATACGGCGCGGCGGACGTACCCTGAACTTTTCGTGCAAACCGCCATAGGAATGCAGAAAACCGCCGAATTCGGCGAGGTTTGCACGATTGATTCACCATCACCCGATCTGCAGACACTTACCGTCTCGTGCGGCGGCGGTCCGATGGTGGCGGTCGGGTGTGGTGATTCGGATGTGACATCGACTATCGGGTGCTTGCCCGGACTCCGGGTGCGGGGTTGGGTAGGGGCATGGGCACAGTGCTGGTGACCGGTGGGACGGGAGCGCTCGGGCGGCATGTCGTGGATCGGCTGCGGGAACGCGGGCACGACGTGCGGGTGCTGTCGCGGCGCCCGGGTGCGGGGACGCACGTGGGGGATCTGACGACCGGTGCCGGGGTGCGCGACGCTGCCGAGGGCGCGGAGTCGATCGTGCACGCGGCTTCGGATTTCCGGCGGTTCGGTAAACCCGATATCGAGCAGACCCGGAACCTGCTCGCGGCCGTCGGGGGAGCGCGGCATCTGATCTATGTGTCGATCGTCGGCATCGACCGCATCCCTTTCGGCTACTACCGCAACAAACTCGCCTGCGAACAACTGATCGCCGACAGCGGTGTGCCGCACACGATTCAGCGCGCCACCCAATTCCACGACCTCATCGCCGCGGTCCTGTCCGCGGTGCAGAAGCTCCCGATTGCGCCGCTGCCCTTGGATTTCCGCTTTCAACCGGTCGCCACCGAAGATGTGGCCACCCGCCTCACCGACTTGGTAGAAGGCGAACCACGCACCCGCGCGGACGATTTCGGCGGCCCACAGGTGCTCACCCTGAAAGAACTGGCGAAGATCTGGCAGCAACACCACGGCCGCCCGCACCGCACGGTGCCGCTCCCGCTACCCGGCACGATCGCCCGCGCTTTCCGCGCCGGTGACAACACCTGCCCCGACCACGCCGACGGCACGCGCACGTGGGCGGAGTATGTGGCCTCCGATCCGGGGCCGAGCTACCGCCTGCGCGGGTAGGGCCGTCGGGTGTCACGACGCCGGCCGGGTCGGGATCAGGCCAGTCGATCCGCCGGTGTCGCTCCTGCGTCGAACATCGCCGCTGGTTCGTCGGAGTAGAACAATTCGAGATCGCGTCCCCACAGCAGACCGAGATCGCGTTCGACGGCCCAGTCCACCACCGTCCAGAACGATTCCCGTTGCGACTGCCGATCCGCATCCGGGTCGTGACGTGGTAGCAGCGTCGCGAGTTCGTGCGTCTGCGGCGCGTTCAACCAGCCGCCGACACCTTCCCCGAAGCCGCCACCGCCGTGCACCCAGTAGCCCGAGTGCGTGTCCAGCCGCACGAGAAGCTCTTGTACCCGGAACACTTCGCTGTCCGGTTCCGGACGTGAGTCGTGCCGCAGAAGTAGCGACGGGAAGATCGACCACGGGGATGGCACCCTCAACCCCAGATGTCCCCAGGCCCGCACGGCCTCGCCGGTGACGACCCACTCCACCAGTTCAACCAGTTCCCAATACCCCCAGCCCGGCTCGCCCGGGCGGCGGCCCGGCTCGGTCAGTGTGCCGCCGACGACCCGAAAGTCGCGCCCCAGGTCGCAGGTGGTGAACGACTCGTCGAGGTGGGCCACTACCGCGGCCAATCCTTCGAACCGGCACGGCACGGGTTCGCCGAGGGGGTCGCCGTCGTCGATCATTGCGCGGCCGTGCGCGTACATGCGCTGCAATGCCCCGGTGACAACGGGATGTTCGTGCCCTGCGCGCAGCGCGGGAATCACGACATCGCGAAATCTCTGCTCGTCGAAGGCGCAGACGCCGCCCCATACACCCACTGCCACTCCCGCCGCTGTTCGATCGTGGACGCCATCATCGGTCGACCGCGGGGCCCGTGACAACCGAAAATCGCGCGGCGGTAGCCGATTTCAGCACTGGCCGCCGCCGACCTCGCCGGTGGTGAGCTCGATGGTGGCGCCGGTGGGGACCGAGACGCCCGCATCGGGATTCTGAGTGGTGATCACGCATTGGCCGCCACCCGGGCCGCGGCTGGTGCCGCCGGTGATGTGTGCGTGCAGGCCTGCGGCGGTGAGGAGCTGGTCGGCGAGGGCCGGGCGGTCGCCGCGTACATCCGGGACGCTGACCGTGCCGGCCGCGGGGGATGTGGTCGTGCCGGTGGGCTGTGCCGGGTTGGCGGCATTCGGTGTACCGGACGTGGCGGTGGCGGCTGCCGTGCTCGCACCGGTGGTAGACGTTGCGGGCGTGGCGGTCTCGGAATCGCAGCCGGACAAACCTGCGGTCAGTGCGAGTGCGGCGATCGAAATCCGCAGGGACAGAACGGTACGGCGGTGGTGGTTGGAACGGCGGAGGAAGGTTGTGGTCGGCACATCCCGACCGTAGTTGCTTCCGCGTCGATGTGCGCGGACCCTCGGTGAGGAGACGATTGCTGTTGCCTTCGCTCGGTTGGCGGGCGCATCTGTGTGCGGGCAGAGCATGCCGATCGGTCAGGTGCCGGTGGTGGTTCGGGTGATCTTTTCCGCGGTGGCGGTGATCGCTGCGCCGAGGGCGGTGAGGCGCTGGGCGGAGAGGCGGGTGTCGGGGCAGGCGACTACGGCGGCGATGACGCGGTCGCCGGCGAAGATGGGGGCGGCGACGGTGACTACGGCGTTTTCGGCGCCGAGTTCGTCGGGGAGGTAGTCGATGGTGATCAGGTCCGTGATCATGCTGCCCAGGCGGTTGCGGAGTGGATCGGTGACCGGGGAATTGCGCAGGGCGGCAAGGGCTTCGAGGACCGGAGCGGATTCGTCGGCGAGGCGCTCGACGGAGTAACCGCGGTCGCGCACGGCGTCGAGGACCGCGAGCAGGCGTTCGCGATGGGCGGGGTCGGCGTGGGCGATCCAGGCGGTGCGTTCGGAAGCCGGTGCCCAGGCGATGAATTCACGGGCCACCGGCGGTGCCAGGGGCAGGCGGCGGCCCTGCCGGATCCACGGGACCGACGGGGTGCCGGCGACCTCGGTGATGATGATCGAACCGTCGTCGCGCTCGGCCAGGAAAACCGGAAAGCCCTGTTCGGCAACGAATTCCCGCAGCAGGTCGGCAGCCAGGCGGCGCAGCGGGAAGGCCGCCTCCGCGCGGCGTGCGACGGCGAGCAGCCCCATCCCGAGCCCGTAGTTGCCGTCGAGATCGCGCACCGTCCAGCCGTCGGTAGTGAGCTGGGTCAGCACCGCATGTGCCGTCGCCCTCGACAGTCCGGTCTCGCGCACGATCCGCGCCAGCGACAAGTGCTCGGCGGGCCGGCGCGACAGCAGTTCGATTACCCGCACTACGCGATGCGTGGGTGGTGATCCCGCGGAGGCGGTAGGAGTGACCTCGGTGCTCTCGGACATCGCGCCCTTTCTGGTCGATAGCGGTGACGAGTCACACCGGTCCGCGCCGCCGCTCACCGTACCGGTGCGAGTCGGGCCGGCTTCCCGGTCCCGAGCGCTGAATGGTCGGCGAATCCCGGCTTCGGCGCGGTGGAGGACCGGACTTCGAGGCGCTGGTCGGCTCTCGAGCCGTCGGATCTGCGTGCGCCGGATCGGAGTCGCGGCTCAGGACGATGCAGCGACTTCGCACCCGGTATGGCGGCTGCGAACACGCGCCGTCGTCAACAGCCCCTTGACCGACGCGCAGCTGTCCGCTTATCGTCGGTGTCACAATATCGAACAATAGCGTCGAATATTCGACAACGCAACTCCGAAGTGGTCGAGATTTCGGGATCCGGGGAAGCGATGCGAGCGATGCGGACAAGGCGAATGTGATGCGGACGGGATACGAGCTGTCGCATCTGTCGGCCCTCGAGGCCGAATCGGTGCACATCTTCCGGGAGGTGGCGGCCACCTTCGAACGACCGGTGCTGCTGTTCTCCGGCGGTAAGGATTCGGCGGTGATGCTGGAGCTGGCCCGCAAGGCGTTCTGGCCGGCGGCGCTGCCGTTCGCGCTGCTGCACGTCGACACCGGGCACAACTTCGACGAGGTGATCGAATTCCGCGATCGCACGGCGGCCAGGCTCGGCGCGCGGCTGCTGGTGGCGCGGGTACAGGACGATATCGACGCCGGGCGGGTCACCGAACGCCCGGGGGAGAGCCGGAATCGGTTGCAGACCACCACATTGCTGCGCGCGATCGGCGAACATCGCTTCGACGCTGTGTTCGGCGGGGCGCGCCGCGACGAGGAGAAGGCGCGCGCCAAGGAGCGGGTGTTCAGTTTCCGCGACGAATTCGGTGCCTGGGAGCCGCGGGCGCAGCGCCCGGAGGTATGGAACCTCTACAACGGCAAACACCGTGCGGGCCAGCACATCCGGGTGTTCCCGCTGTCGAACTGGACCGAACTCGATATCTGGGAGTACATCGACCGCGAAGCGGTGGAACTGCCGCCGCTGTATTACGCGCACCGCCGCCCGGTCTTCCGCCGCGACGGAATGCTGCTGGCCGCCAATCCTTTCCTGACACCCGGCCCGGACGAACCGGTGTTCGAGACGACGGTGCGGTTCCGCACCGTCGGCGACGCCACCTGCACCGGATGTATCGAGAGCGAGGCCGACAATCCGGCGGCCGTGATCGCCGAAACCGCGATCACCCGGCTCACCGAACGCGGCGCCACCCGCGCCGACGACCGCATCTCCGAATCCGGGATGGAAGACCGCAAGCGGGAGGGCTACTTCTGATGAGCCGCAATCTGTTACGTCTCGCGACAGCCGGCAGCGTCGACGACGGCAAGTCCACCCTCATCGGCCGCCTGCTCTACGACTCCAAGAGCCTGTTCTCCGATCAGCTGGCCGCCATCGAACGCGCCAGTGCCCAACGCGGCGACGCCGCAACGGATCTGGCGCTGGTGACCGACGGCCTGCGCGCCGAGCGGGAACAAGGCATCACCATCGACGTGGCCTACCGCTACTTCACCACGCCGCGTCGCAAGTTCATCATCGCCGACACCCCGGGGCACGTGCAGTACACGCGCAATATGGTGACCGGCGCCTCCACGGCGGATCTGGCGCTGATCCTGGTCGACGCGCGCAAGGGCGTGGTCGAGCAGACCCGCCGGCACGCGTTCCTGGCCTCGCTGCTCGGGGTGCCGCACCTGGTGGTGTGCGTGAACAAGATGGATCTGGTGGACTGGTCGGCCGCGCGATTCGACGAGATCCGCGAGGAATTCGCCGATTTCGCGGCGAAGCTGACCGTCGGCGATCTGAGTTTCGTGCCGGTGTCGGCGCTGCACGGCGACAATGTGGTCACCGACTCCGCGCACACCCCGTGGTATGCGGGCCCGCCGCTGCTGAGCCACCTCGAACAGGTGCACATCGCCTCGGACCGCAATCTGATCGACGCGCGGCTGCCGGTGCAGTACGTGATCCGCCCGCACGCCGATGCCGGCACCAGCGGGGCCGGGCATCGCACCTATGCCGGGACCATCGCAGGCGGCATCTTCAAACCCGGCGACGAGGTGGTCGTGCTGCCGTCCGGGCGTTCGTCGCGGGTCGCGCGGATCTGGGGACCGGGCGGGGTGAAGGTCGACGAGGGGTTCACCGGGATGGCGGTCTCGGTGGAACTCGACGACGAAGTCGATGTCGGGCGTGGGGATATGCTGGCCCGCCCGGGAAATCGGCCGCACATCGCCGATGAGGTCGACGCCATGGTGTGCTGGTTCTCCGAGACCACCGAACTGCGGCCCGGTGCGCGCTACGCGATCCGCACCGCCGCCCAGACCACCCGCGTCCAGGTCCACGACCTCGACTACCGGCTCGACGTCAACACCCTGCACCGTGTCACGGACGCGAATGCCCTGGCGCTCAACGACATCGGCCGCCTCACGCTGCGCAGTCAGCGCCCGCTGATGGTCGACAGCTACCGCGACAACCGCCGCACCGGCAGTTTCATCCTCATCGACGAGGACACCGATCAGACCGTGGCCGCCGGAATGATCCTGGCCCGCGACACCGGGCCGGAGGCGGCGCCGGACGCCTCGGCGGCGCCGAAGGTGGTGCGCGAGGACGTCGTCTGGCACAGCTCCTCGGTGGGGCGCGGCCAGCGCCCGCACGCCGGTGCGACGGTGTGGCTGACCGGTCTGTCCGGCTCCGGAAAGTCCACGATCGCCGTGGAATTGGAGCGCCAGCTGGTGGCCGCCGGCCGCCCGGCCTATCGGCTCGACGGCGACAATCTGCGGCACGGGCTCAACGCCGACCTCGGTTTCACCGACGAGGACCGGCGCGAGAACATCCGCCGGGTGGCTCAGGTCGCCTCGTTGTTCGCCGACGCCGGCCTGATCGCCATCGTCTCGGTGATCAGCCCGTTCGCCGACCAGCGCGAGCAGGCGCGCGGCGTGCACGCCGCGAGCGGCCTGGACTTCCACGAGATCTTCGTCGACACCCCGCTGGAGGTGTGTGAGCGCCGGGATCCGAAGGGGTTGTACGCCAAGGCCCGCGCGGGCCGGCTGCCGGAGTTCACCGGCATCGACTCGCCCTACGAACGCCCCGAACACGCCGAGCTCGTGATCACTCCCGATCACGGCTCACCCGCCGAAATCGCCGCGCTGATCCGCCGCGAACTGAGACTGTGAACCGCAGTTCCGCCCGCACAACACGCTAGGACGACATGAGTACATCGACAGGATCGTCACCGGGAACCGATACCGCCGCCGGAAACGGACTTCCGGGCGGCGGGTCGCTCACCGAACCGTTCACCGCGGCGATCGCCGAAACCGAGAAGCTGATCGCGGCAGCGGATTTCATCAACGACGAGAAGGATCTCGCCGAGGGATACGACTACCTCGCGGGCAGTATCGCCGCGTGCCTGCAGCTGTCGGGCACGCACGGCACCAGCCACCCGTACTTCGTGAGCTCCACCGGCCCGCACGCGAAAATGGGCCTGGACAACCCGGATACGCTCTACTACCACGCCAATGTCGAGCCGGGTGCGGAATATCTGCTCACCGGTGTCCGCGGCAGTACCGTCGACCTCAGCTTCCAGGTGCTGCGCGGCGACTACACCGCCACCGACGTTCCCAACGGCGACGACGCCTTCGACGACCGCCGCCTGCAGATCGCCGCCGACGGCAGCTACCAGCTCCGCTTCGGCCCGCCGAAAGCCGATGCCGGGCCGAACTATTTCGTCCTCGGCGAGGGTGCCTCGATGCTCGCGGTGCGCGAGGTCTACGGCGACTGGAACGCGGAGACGAAGGGCAGCATCCGCATCGAGCGGCTCGACACCGTCGGCACCGCGGCCCCCGAGCCCGGTGTCGACCAGCTGCGCAAGCGGTATCGGGCCGCGGCGCGGGCGCTGGTGCAGCGCATCCACACCTGGTTCAACTTCCCCAAGTGGTTCTACCTCGACCTGCCGGTGAACACCCTCACCGAACCGCGGCTCACCCCGGGCGGACTCAGCACGCAGTACTCCTCGGTCGGCCACTTCGATCTCGACGACGACCAGGCGCTGGTTATCACGGTGCCGAAATCCGATGCGCCCTATCAGGGATTTCAGCTCGGTAGCCGCTGGTACATCTCCCTCGACTACGTCAACCACCAGACCAGCCTCAACAGCGCTCAGGCCCAGGTCGATCCGGACGGGATGATCCGCATGGTGGTCTCGGCTCGCAACCCGGGCATCACCAATTGGATCGAGACCACCGGACGCCGCCGCGGCATCCTGCAGTTCCGATGGCAGCGCGTCGCCCGGGAGATGACCCCCGCGGACGGGCCGCGAATCGCCCTGGTGCCCTTCGACGAGGTGGCGGCGCAGTTGCCGCACTACGAACTCAACCGGATCGACGAGCAGGGCTGGCGCGCCCGCATCGCCGACCGCCAGCGCGGTTTCGCCGATCGGATGCTCGGATGAGCGCCGGAACGGGCCTGCTGGCCGACAAGGTGGTCGTGATCAGCGGCGTGGGTCCCGGACTGGGCCGCTCGCTGTGCGTGCAGGCGGCCGCGGCCGGCGCGAAGGTGGTGCTGGCCGCGCGCACCGAATCGCGGCTGCGGGAGGTGGCCGACGAGATCGACGCCGCCGGCGGGACGAGCCTGATCGTGCCGACCGACATCACCGACGACGCCGCGGTGGCGAATCTGGTCGAGCGCACGGTGGAGACCTTCGGCCGGGTCGACGCGCTGGTCAACAACGCGTTCGCGATGCCGTCGATGAAGTCGCTGGCGCGCACCGACTTCCGGCAGATCAGCGACAGCCTCGAGCTGACGGTGCTGGGCACGCTGCGGGCGACCCAGGCCTTCACCGACGAACTGGCCAAGACCCGGGGCGCGGTGGTGATGATCAATTCGTCGGTGCTGCGGCACTCCGAACCGCGCTACGGCAGCTACAAGGTCGCCAAGTCGGCGCTGCTGGCCATGTCGCAGACGCTGGCAACCGAATTGGGCGCCAAGGGAATTCGGGTCAACAGCGTGGCGCCGGGCTACATCTGGGCCGATCAGCTGAAGTGGTATTTCGGTGAGGTCGCGAAGAAGTACGGCATCACGGTCGACCAGGTGTACGAGCAGACCGCCTCCCGGTCGGATCTCAAGCGCCTGCCCGAACCGGACGAGATCGCCAGGGCCGTGGTGTTTCTCGCTTCCGAGTGGGCCAGTGCCATCACCGGCCAGACCCTGGACGTCAACTGCGGCGAATACCACGTGTGAGGAACGGAATTTCATGACCACCGCTCGTACCAACGTCGGCACCGTCGAGGATCTGCACGCATCCGCCACCAAGGCGTGCGGGCTCACCGATTTCGGCCCCGACGACTACACCGAGGCGCTCGGTGTGCTGCTCGACTCGTATCGACGCGACGCCGACCTCACCGAACTCGGTTCCAAGATGAACCGCTACTTCCTGCGCGGCGCACTGGTCGCGCGCGCGTTGAGCGAGGCGTCCTGGAAGGCCAATCCCGGCTACGCCGAGACCGCGATCGAGCGGCCGATCTTCGTCACCGGCCTGCCCCGCACCGGCACCACCGCGCTGCATCGGCTGCTGGCCGCCGACCCGCAGCATCAGGCGCTCGAGATGTGGCTGACCGAACTGCCGCAGCCGCGGCCGCCGCGCGAGACCTGGGCCGACAATCCGGTGTTCCAGCAGATCGACGCCGGTTTCGCGCAGCATCACATCGACAATCCGGAATTCATGGGCCTGCACTACATGAGTGCCGCCGAGGTCGAGGAATGCTGGCAGCTGCTGCGCCAGACGGTGAAATCCATCGCCTACGAATCACTGGCCTATCTGCCGACCTATTCGCAGTGGTTGCAGAAGCAGGACTGGACCAACGCCTATCAGCGGCACAAGCAGAATCTGCAGCTGATCGGCCTGGGTGACACGAGGGGCTGGGTGCTGAAGAACCCGAGCCACCTGTTCGCGCTGGACGCGCTGATGGAGGTCTACCCCGACGCGCTGATCATCCAGACCCACCGCGACCCGGTGACCATCGTCGGTTCGTCGTGCAGCCTGTCCGAACAGGCCACCAAGGGCTGGTCGAACACCTTCGTCGGGGAGACGATCGGCCGCACTCAGCTCGAACTCTGGTCGCGGGGCCTGCGCGAATTCAATTCCGCGCGTGCGCGATACAACCCCGATCAGTTCCTCGACATCCAGTTCGAGGATCTGCGGGCGGATCCGTTCGGCACCGTCGAGAAGATCTATTCGACGTTCGGGCTGGATTACACCGAGGCGGCCCGGAACGCGATGCGGGCGCTCGACGAGGAGAGCAAATCGGGCGACCGCAAGCCCGCGCACAAGTATTCGCTGGCCGACTACGGGCTGACCGAAGACGAGGTGAGATCGGTCTTCGCCGACCTCTGAGATCGCTGTACCCGCCGCGGGCCGGCTCGGAATCACCGCGCCGGCCCCCGGCGTTTCCGCCGGGTGGGGGTCAGACCTCGGCGGATTTCTCGCGGCGGCGGGCGCGGCGCTGCTGGATGGCGGCGAAGCGGATCTCCAGGCCCGTGACGAACGATTCCAGCGCCAATTCGAAACTCTCCGAGTCGATTTCGTCGGCCTTGGCGCGCAGCAGGTGCGCCTGTTCCAGATGCGGGTAACGGTCGCGATAGACCTGGACGTCGTCGACGAAGCCGCGGGAGAACGAGCCGATGGTCGAACCCATCACCACGTAGCGGGTGGCCGCGCCGATCATGGTGGCCTGGCGGGGTGGCCAGCCGGCGCGGACCAAGCCGCCGTGCACGGCGTCGGCCGCGCGCAGATTCTCCTCGCGCTTACCGGGGCCCGAGGCCAGGTAGGGGACGAAGTTGGGGTGGCGGACCAGGGCGGCGCGGTAGGAACGCGCCCACGAGATCAGGCCGGTGCGCCAGTCGGCGGTTTCGAAGGCCGAGGCGTCCACATGGGACATGATGCCGGCGGCGATATCGTCGAGCAGATCGTCCTTGGTGGGGTAGTGGCCGTACAGCGAGGCCGCCTGAACGCCCAGCTCGGCGGCCAGTTTCCGCATCGAGAGCTCGGGTAGTCCGTCGCGGTCGATCAATTCCAGTGCCGTCTCGCGGATGCGTTCGCGACTCAGTAGCGGTACCCGTGGCCGAGGCATCCTCGCCACCTCCTTCGCCGCGAAACCGGACCGTGCCGAGTCAACCTACACCGTCGGGCACCGGGGCCTTGAACATCCGAACGCTGTTAGTTTATCGTGGCAATAGATACCTAACAACGTTCGGTTAGGAGTTTTCCGTCATGGATCTGCAACTCGGCGATGCCCACCGCGAGCTGCGCGAGGTTGCCCGCGCCTGGGTCGACAAGGAGGTCGTGCCCTACGCCGCGGCCTGGGATCGCGCCGAATCGGTGGATACCGCGATCGTGCGCAAGCTCGGCGACATGGGCTTTCTCGGTATCGAGATCCCGGAGGAGTACGGCGGCTCGGGTGGTGACGCGCTGTCGTACTGCCTGCTGCTCGAGGAACTCGGCCGCGGCGACAGCTCGGTGCGTGGCATCGTGTCGGTCTCGCTCGGGCTGGTCGGGAAATCGCTCGAGAGCTACGGCAGCGAGCAGCAGAAGCGGGACTGGCTGCCCCGCTTGTGCGCGGGAGAGTCGCTGGGCTGCTTCGGCCTCACCGAACCGGGCACCGGGTCCGACGCGGCGAATCTGACCACCCGTGCCGTCCGCGACGGCGAGGACTGGGTGCTCTCGGGCACCAAGATGTTCATCACCAACGGCACCTGGGCCGATATCGCGCTGATCTTCGCGCGCACCGGCGGACCGGGACCCAAGGGGGTCACCGCATTCCTCGTGCCCACGGACGCGACGGGTTTCGGCCGCACCGAGATCAAGGGCAAACTCGGTCTGCGCGGACAGGCGACCGCGGAGATCGTGCTCGACGGGGTGCGGGTGCCGGATTCGGCGCGACTCGGCGGCGAGGGACAGGGGTTCCGGATCGCGATGGCCGCCCTCGACAAGGGGCGCATGGGCGTGGCCGCGGGATGTGTCGGGGTCGCCCGCGCCTGCCTCGAGGCCGCCGTGCGCTATGCCGGGGAACGCGAACAGTTCGGTAAACCGATCGCCTCCTACCAGCTCGTGCAGGAGCTGATCGCCGACATCGCCGTCGATGTGGAGGCCGCGCGGCTGCTGGCCTGGCGAGTCGCCGACCTGGTCGATCGCGGCGAACCGTTCGGCACCGAGGCCTCGGTGGCGAAGTTGTTCGCCAGTGAGGCCGCGGTGAAGGCGGCCAACAACGCCATCCAGGTATTCGGCGGATACGGGTACATCGACGAATACCCGGTGTCGAAGTACCTGCGCGACGCGCGGGTGCTCACCCTCTACGAAGGCACCAGCCAGATCCAGAAACTACTCATCGGCCGCGCCCTCACCGGCGTGAACGCCTTCGTGTGACAACCGATTTCGAGGAGAGAATTCGATGACAGATCAGCGCAGAGTGGCCGTGGTGACCGGGGCCGCCCGGGGTATCGGTGCGGCCACCGCGGCCCGCCTGGCCGCCGACGGGGCGGCCGTGGCCATCGCCGACCTCGACGAGAACGCCTGCAAGACAACCGCGGACGAGATCGTCGCCGCCGGTGGGGTGGCCGTCCCGCTGGCCTGCAATGTCACCGACGAGGCGAGCGTCGACGCCGCCTTCGATCGCGTCGCCGCGGAGCTGGGGTCGCTCGACATCCTGGTCAACAACGCCGGCGTGCTGCGCGACAACCTGCTGTTCAAGATGTCGGCCGACGACTGGGACACCGTGATGTCGGTACACCTGCGCGGCGCGTTCCTGTGTTCCCGTGCGGCACAACGGCATATGGTCGCCCGCCGCTACGGCAAGATCGTCAACACCTCCAGCGTCTCGGCGCTCGGCAACCGCGGCCAGGCCAACTACTCGGCCGCCAAGATGGGCATTCAGGGACTCACCCGCACCCTGGCGATCGAGTTGGGCCCCTACGGCATCAACGTCAACGCGGTCGCGCCGGGCTTCATCGTCACCGAGATGACCGCCGCCACCGCGGCCCGCGTCGGCGTGTCGGTCGAGGAATGGCAGGCGAAATCGGCCGAGATCACTCCGGTGCGCCGGGTCGGCCGCCCCGACGACATCGCGAACACCGTCGCCTTCCTCGCCTCCGACGAGGCGTCCTTCATCACCGGCCAGACCATCTACGTCGACGGCGGCCGTCGGCTCTGAAACCGTTCCAGGAGAACATCATGCGCAGAACCAGCTTTACCGAGGACCACGACACCTTCCGCGGCACGGTCCGCAAATTCGTCGAGACCGAAGTGGTCCCGGTCTACGACACGTGGCTGGAGGCGGGCATCGTGCCCCGCGATTTCTATTACAAACTCGCCGAATTGGGCGTCTTCGGCATCGAGGTGCCCGAGGAATACGGCGGCGCCGGCATCGACTCGTTCAAATTCCAGACCATCCTCATGGAGGAGACGGCACGCGCTGGTGTGTCGTTCGGCGGATCCAGCGTGCACGTCGGACTGTGCCTGCCGTATCTGAAGAAGCTCGCCACCGAGGAACAGAAACAGCGCTGGCTGCCCGGATTCGCCGCCGGCGAGATCATGTTCGCCATCGCCATGACCGAACCCGGCACCGGGTCGGATCTGGCCGGAATGCGGACCACCGCCAAGCTTTCCGAGGACGGCACGCACTACGTGCTCAACGGCGCCAAGACCTTCATCACCGGTGGCGTGAACGCCGACCGGGTGATCGTCTGCGCCCGCACCGCGCCGCCCCGCGAGGACGACCGCCGCTTCGGCATCTCGCTGCTCGTGGTCGACACGAAGTCACCGGGCTACACGATCGGCCGCAAACTCGACAAACTGGGGCTGAGGGCCTCCGATACCGCCGAGCTGAACTTCACCGATGTCCGGGTGCCGGTCGAGGACCTGCTGGGCGAGGAGAACAAGGGCTTCTCCTACCTGGGCCAGAATCTGCCCCAGGAGCGGCTCTCCATCGCCGCCGGCGCCTACGCCCAGGCGGCGGCCGCGGTGCGGTTCGCGCAGGAGTACACCCAGCAGCGCAACGTCTTCGGCAAACCCGTCGCCTCGTTCCAGAACACCAAATTCGAGCTCGCCGCCTGCAAGGCCGAGGTCGACGCGGCCGAGGCCGTGGTGGACCGGGCTCTCGAGGCCCTCGACGCCGGTGAACTCAGTGCGGCCGACGCCGCCTCGGCGAAGCTGTTCTGCACCGAGGTCGCCGCGCGCGTCATCGACCGCTGCCTGCAACTGCACGGCGGCTACGGCTTCATCAACGAATATCCGATCGCCCGGCTCTATGCCGACAATCGGGTCAATCGCATCTACGGCGGGACGAACGAGGTCATGAAGATGATCATCGCCAAGGATATGGGGCTGTGAACGCGACGCTGTCGCTGGCGAGCATCCTCGCCGAACCGGCGCGGCGCCGACCCGGGCACGTGGCGCTCATCGAGGGCGAGCGTCGGCTCACCTTCGCCGAATTGTGGCGTGCGGCAAGGGAACAGGCCGGCGCGTTGATCGAGCGTAGTATCCGGCCGGGGGATCGGGTCGCGCTGATGTGCCCGAATACGGCCGACTTTCCCCGGGCCTACTACGCGATCCTCGCGGCGGGGGCGACGGTGGTGCCGGTGCATCTGCTGCTCACCGCCGACGAGGCCGAATTCGTCCTGCGCGACAGCGGGGCGACGCTGCTGATCTGCCATCCGCAGGTGGAATCGGTCGGTGCGGAGGCGGCCCGCCGGGTCGGCATCGCCTGCGTGCGACCGGACGGCCTGACGGGCGAGGCGATCGCGCTGTTCGTCCCGCGCTCGCCGCTGGATACCGCCGTGGTGTTCTACACCAGCGGGACCACCGGCCGGCCCAAGGGGGCGGAGCTCAGCCATCTCAATATGGTCATGTGCGCCACCGTGAACGCCTTCGACGCCAACGATGTGCACCGCGACGATGTGGCTCTCGGCGCGCTGCCGCTGTTCCACGTATTCGGGCAGACGGTTTCGATGAACTCCACCTGGCGGGTCGGCGCGACCCTCGTCCTGATGCCGAGATTCACCGCGCCCGAGGCGATTCGGCTCATGGTGACCGAACGCGTGAACACCTTCCACGGCGTCCCGACGATGTATCACGGACTCATCGAGGCGGCCGCCGGCGCCGCCGAACTCCCCGCACTGCGGCTGTGCATCTCCGGGGGTGCGGCACTGCCGCTGCCGGTGCTGGAACGGTTCGAGGAGGTGTTCGACGCGCGGATCCTCGAGGGGTACGGGCTCTCGGAGACCTCACCGACCGCGGCGGTGAACCAGCCGGTCTTCGGACCGCGCGCCGGCACCGTCGGACATCCGGTGTGGGGCGTGGACGTGGAGATCGCCGATCCCGGCGTCACCGACCGCATCGAGTTGCTGCCGACCGGCAGCGTCGGTGAGGTGGTCGTGCGCGGGCACAACGTGTTCAGCGGCTACACCGGCAATCCGGAGGCGAGCGCGCGGGCCGTGGTCGACGGCTGGTTCCGCACCGGCGACCTCGGCGTGCGCGACGAGCAGGGATATCTGCGGATCGTCGACCGGATCAAGGAGATGATCATCCGCGGCGGATTCAACGTCTATCCCACCGAAGTGGAGGAGGCGCTGCTGCGGCATCCGAGGATCGCGCAGGTGGCGGTGATCGGAGTGCCGGACGAGAACTACGGCGAGGAGATCGTGGCGGTCGTCGTGCCGGCCGGTGAGCTCAGCGCCGAGGAAGTCGTCGCCTACGGCCGCGAGCATGTGGCACGGTACAAATACCCGCGGCGCGTGGAGTTCGTCTCCGAGCTGCCGCTGGGGCCCACGCACAAGGTGCTCAAACGCGAACTGAAACAACGTTTCATGTGAGCTGCCGGCGCAACGCCCCGGCAGCACGGAAGGGACCGGACATGACCGATTTCGCCGATCTGGACGCGCTCGCCGCGGCCGTGGGCACCGAACTCGGTGTCAGCGACTGGTTGCAGGTCGACCAGGACCGCATCGATACCTTCGCCGACGCCACCGGCGACCACCAGTGGATCCACGTCGACGCCGAGAAGGCCGCGCAGGGCCCCTACGGACACACCATCGCGCACGGATTCCTCACCCTGTCGCTGCTGGTGCCGCTGAGCAACCAGGCGACCACGGTGGGCGGCATCACGATGGGAATCAACTACGGGCTCAACAAGGTTCGCTTCATCACGCCGGTGCCGTCGGGCGGCCGCATCCGCGCCCGCGTCCACTTGGACTCGGTCTCCGAGATCCCCGGCGGCATCCAGGCGGTGCGGACCGTCACCATCGAACTGGACGGGGCGGACAAGCCCGCGTGCGTCGCGGAAAGCATCGTGCGCTACCTGAAGTGACAGCCCGGGGACTGTTCCCCGGTTTCAGTCCCCGAGCTCGTTGCTCACCTTCACCCAGCGGTCGAGCAACTGGGTGGCCGCTCCGGTGTCGACCGAGGCCGCCGCCCGCTCCAGCGCCGGGCGCAGCAGCTCGTGGATGTCGGTGCGGGCGGTCTCGGGGGTCAGCTCGAAGGCGACGATCGCGGCGGCGGAGTTGAGCAGGACCGCGTCGCGGACGGGCCCCGGGGCGCCGTTGAACATGTCGCGGGCGATCGCGGCGTTGACGGTCGCATCGCCGCCGCGCAGTGCCGCCGGATCCACGCGGGGGATGCCTAGGAGCGTCGGATCGATGACGGTCTCGTACTTCTCACCCGCGGCGACGACCCACACATCGGTGGTATCGGCGGTGGTGATCTCGTCGAGGCCGTCGTTTCCGCGCACCACCAGCGCATTGGCGCCGCGTTCGGCGAACGCCCCGGCGATCACGGGGACGAGCTCGGCGAAGGCGCATCCGATCAGTCCCGCGCTCGGCTGCGCCGGATTGGTCAGCGGGCCGAGCACGTTGAAGACCGTCGGAATGCCGATCTCCTTGCGCGCCGGACCGGCGAACCGCAGCGCCGGATGAAACAGCGGGGCGAAGCAGAAGCCGATGCCCACCTCGCGCACACACCGGGCCACCGACTCCGGGCTCAACGCGATCCGCACGCCCAGCGCCTCGAGCACGTCCGCGCCGCCGCTCTTCGACGACGCGGCCCGATTACCGTGCTTGACCACCGGAATGCCCGCCGCGGACACCACGATCGAGGACATCGTGGAGATATTGACCGTGCCGGAGCGGTCGCCGCCGGTGCCGACGATGTCGACCGCGCCCATATCGAGCGACACCCGCCGGGCATGGCTCAACATGCCGGTCGCCAGGCCGGACAGCTCGATCGCGGTGGGGCCCTTCATCTTGATGGCCACGCCGAAGGCCGCGATCTGCGCCTGGGTGGCGTTGTCGGAGAAGATCTCGTCGATCGCCCACGCCGCCTCCTCCGCGGTCAGATCGACCCCGTCGGTCAGGGCACCGAGAATCTCGGGCCAGCTGCGCGCGCTCATCACATCTCCCGTTCGCGATCGGACACCCACATCGCTCGTCCGCGCGGGCGTGGGGGCCGTCGGATCGTCGTCGGCCGCCCGGCTAGCAGCCTAATCGGCGGAGGCAATTTCTTTGTTCTCGGCGTTACGGAAGAAGATTGCGGAAGAAGATTACGGAGATCCCGGCTCGATTCCGCTCGGCTGTAGTGCGTCCCAGCCCACCGCCGTGCCCTCGTGCCGCTGCGCCAATCCGGCCATCCGCGACCGTTCTTGCGAGCAGTGCAGCGCGTCCAGGACCTGCACCCGCTGTAATACCAATTCGATATGACTGCCGGTCGGATCGGAAGCCTCGGACGTCGCGGCGGGGGAGTAGCCGTCCTGGGCGGCGATGTCGACGACCTCGTCCCGGGCGGTGGCCGGGATGCGCAGATGGTGGCGTAGCAGGGCCTGCTCCTCGGCGCGCCATCCGCTCGCCCGCGCGAGCGCGCTCGAGCAGGCTTCGGCATCGTCGAAACTGGACACCACGACCATCAGATCCGTTCGCGCCGGATCCAATTCCGTCGCCGCACCCCGGCCCGACAGCCGCTGCCACACCGATCGAATTCCCATGCCACCCGCCTTCCTCCGCGCGTCGACGCAGCATCGCATACTCGGGATTTCCGCTGGTCACCGTGGTCGCATCGACGCTCGACCTGCGGGTTCACCGGACACGCCGAACCGGGCTCCAGACCCGCACGCGCGCTGATGATTCCGAGCCCGACACCCCGAATTCGCACCCGGCTACGCCTGTCGTACTACGACGAGTCATACTTACCGGCGTGACGACCGCAGTAGGGACCCCAGGATCGGCCATTACTCAGCGTGTGCATTCGCTGAACCGGCCCAACATGGTCAGCGTCGGAACCATCATCTGGCTGTCGAGCGAGCTGATGTTCTTCGCCGGCCTCTTCGCCATGTACTTCGTCGCTCGTGCCCAGGCTCATGGCAACTGGCCGCCGGAACCGACCGAGCTGAACCTCAAGCTCGCCGTGCCGGTCACGGCCGTGCTGATCGCCTCCTCCTTCACCTGCCAGATGGGTGTGTTCTCGGCCGAGCGCGGCGATGTCTTCGGCCTGCGCCGCTGGTACCTGCTCACCTTCTTCATGGGCGCGTTCTTCGTGGCCGGTCAGGGCACCGAGTACCACGCGCTCTATTCGGAGGGCACCACCATCTCGAGCAGCATCTACGGCTCGGTGTTCTTCATCACCACCGGCTTCCACGGTCTGCACGTCATCGGTGGTCTCATCGCGTTCATCTTCCTGCTGATTCGCACCAAGGTCAGTAAGTTCACGCCGGCGCAGGCCACCGCGGCCATCGTCGTCTCCTACTACTGGCACTTCGTCGACATCGTCTGGATCGGGCTGTTCGCCACGATCTACTTCGTCCGCTAGCCGGGCGGCGGCCGTCACGCGCGGTCCGCGACAAATACACACTTTGCACAAGTCGGTTCCGTCTACTCCAAAGGGACACAGATGAGTTCATCTCCCCCGTCAGCGCCAGATCCCACGAGCGGGATCGGCAGCGCTGAGAACAACCAGGCCATCAAGACCCGCAAGCAGCGCCGGATGCGCCGCAAGCTCGCCGGCGGTCTGGTTCTTCTGATGGGCCTCGTCGGAGCCGGCTTCGCGGCATCGGCGCTCACCCCGCACGCACAGGTCGCGACGGCCAACGAGGATCAGTCGGCGCTGATCCGCGAGGGTAAGCAGATCTACGAGACCTCCTGCATCACCTGTCACGGCGCCAACCTGCAGGGTGTTCAGGACCGCGGCCCCAGCCTGATCGGTGTCGGCGAGGCGGCGGTCTACTTCCAGGTGTCCACCGGTCGCATGCCCGCCGCGGGTAACGGCGCGCAGATCCAGCGCAAGCCCCCGAAGTTCGACGCCCGCCAGACCGACGCGCTGGGCGCGTACGTGGCGGCCAACGGCGGCGGCCCGACCGTGGTTCGCGACCCGAACGGCGAGATCGCGCAGGATTCCCTCATCAAGGGAGCCGACCTGGGACGCGGTGGCGAGTTGTTCCGCCTCAACTGCGCGTCCTGCCACAACTTCACCGGTAAGGGCGGTGCGCTGTCCTCCGGCAAGTTCGCGCCGTCGCTGGAGCAGGCCAACGCGCAGCAGATCTACACCGCGATGCTCACCGGCCCGCAGAACATGCCGAAATTCTCCGACCGGCAGCTGTCTCCGGAGGAGAAGCGTGACATCGTGGCCTATGTGAAGGACCGCACCGAGACCAAGCCGGAGGCCGGATACGGCCTGGGCGGTTTCGGTCCCGCGACCGAGGCCATCGCCATCTGGGTCGCCGGCATCATCGTGCTGGTCGGCGCCGCGATGTGGATCGGATCGCGATCATGAGCGAACAGGAGCGAAACGAGATGAGCCGGCCTGAGGATGGCGGCGGTAAGGGCGTGAACCTGAACCCCACCGAGGAGCAGCTCGACGCGATGTCGACCGCCGAGCTGGTCGAACTCGGTACCGCGCGCGACGGCGTCGACGTCGTCTACCGCGCTCCGCGCTGGCCGGTTCCGGGCACACGCGCGGAGAAGCGCGCCGAGCGGCACGTGACGTTCTGGTTCGCCATCTCCGCCCTCGCGGCCGCCGGGCTGATCGGCGTCTTCCTGTTCTGGCCCTGGGAGTACAAGGGCCGCAACGAGGACGGCAACGGCCTGTACTCGCTGGCCACGCCGCTCTACGGCCTGCTGCTGGGTATCGCGGTGCTGGCCATCGGTGTCGCCGCCGTCATCATCCGCAAGAAGTTCGTCCCGAACGAGATCTCCATCCAGACCCGCCACGACGGTCCCTCCGACGAGGTCGACCGGCGCACCCTGGGCGCGCAGCTGTCGGACGCGCTGGAGACCTCGACGCTGGGACGTCGCAAGATGATCACCCGTACCGCTGGACTGGGCGTGGGTGTGCTGGGTATCGGCGCACTGTTCCTGTTCGTCGGCGGCATGATCAAGAACCCGTGGGCCAAGGGCATGAAGTCCCCGCTGTGGGTGTCGGGCTGGACTCCGGACTTCCCGGGCCAGACGATCTACCTGCGCAAGGACACCGGCCGGCCCGAGGACATCGTGCTGGTGCGGCCGGAGGACCTCGACGCCGGCGCCATGGAGACCGTGTTCCCGTGGAAAGAGGAGTGGCGCGGCAACGAGGAGGAGACCCTCCAGTCGCTGCGTGGCATCCGTAACGCGGTCATGTTGATCCGCCTGCGCCCGGAGGACGGGCAGAAGGCGATCAAGCGCAGGGGCCAGGAGAGCTTCAACTTCGGTGACTACTGGGCGTACTCGAAGATCTGCACTCACCTGGGCTGCCCGACCTCGCTGTTCGAGCAGCAGACCAACCGGATCCTGTGCCCGTGCCATCAGTCGCAGTTCTCGGCGACCGAGTGGGGTAAGCCGATCTTCGGTCCCGCCGCCCGCGCGCTGCCGCAGCTGCCCATCACCGTCAACACCGACGGCTACCTGGTCGCCAACGGCGACTTCATCGAGCCGCTCGGTCCGGCCTTCTGGGAGCGTCGTTCATGAGTCCGAGCAAAGTGGTCGCACAGGCCAACGAGATGGACGAGCGGTACCGTGCCGCGGCGTTCGTGAAACGGTCGATCAACAAGGTCTTCCCGACCCACTGGTCGTTCCTGCTGGGTGAGATCGCGCTCTACGCCTTCATCATCCTGATCCTGTCGGGTATCTACCTGACGCTGTTCTTCGATCCGTCGATGAGCGAGGTCGTCTACCACGGCGCCTACCAGCCGCTGCGCGGCGTCACCATGTCACGGGCGTACGAGACGGCGCTGAACATCTCCTTCGAGGTGCGCGGCGGTCTGTTCGTCCGCCAGGTGCACCACTGGGCGGCGCTGCTGTTCGCGTGCTCGATCATCATCCACCTGTTCCGCATCTTCTTCACCGGCGCGTTCCGCAAGCCGCGTGAGGCGAACTGGGTTATCGGCTCGCTCCTGCTGATCCTGGCGATGTTCGAGGGCTTCTTCGGTTACTCGCTGCCCGACGACCTGCTGTCGGGTACCGGTCTGCGGGCCGCCTTCGGTGGTATCACCATGGGTATTCCGCTGGTCGGCACCTGGATGCACTGGCTGATCTTCGGCGGTGACTTCCCGGGCACGATCATCATCCCGCGTCTGTACATCGCGCACGTGCTGCTCTTCCCGGGCATCATGCTGGCGCTGATCGCGGCGCACGTGGCGATCGTCTGGTACCAGAAGCACACCCAGTTCCCCGGACCGGGCCGCACCGAGAACAACGTGGTCGGTGCCCGCATCGTGCCGGTGTTCGCCGCCGACCAGGGCGCGTTCTTCATGTTCACCCTCGGCGTGCTCGCCGTCATGGGTGGTGTGCTGCAGATCAACCCGATCTGGAACCTGGGTCCCTACAACCCGTCACAGGTCTCGGCCGGTTCGCAGCCCGACTTCTACATGATGTGGACCGACGGTATGGCCCGTCTGATGCCGCCGTGGGAGCTGTATCTGGGCCGCTACACCGTTCCGGCTCCGTTCTGGGTCGCGTTGATCATGGGTCTGGTGTTCGCGGTGCTGATCGCCTACCCGTGGATCGAGAAGCGCCTCACCGGCGACACGGTGCACCACAACATCCTGCAGCGTCCGCGTGACGTGCCGGTGCGCACCGCGATCGGCGCCATGGCCATCGCCTTCTACCTGGTGCTGACCCTGGCCTGTGTCAACGACATCATCGCGCTGAAGTTCGACGTGTCGCTGAACGCGACGACCTGGTTCTTCCGCATCGCCCTGCTCCTCGCGCCGCCGATCGCCTACTTCCTGGCGTACCGGTTGTGCCTGGGCCTGCAGCGCGCCGACCGCACGGTCCTCGAGCACGGCATCGAGACCGGTGTGATCAAGCGCCTGCCGCACGGTGAGTACATCGAGGTGCACCAGCCGCTGGGCCCGGTCGACGCCCACGGCCACCCGATTCCGCTGGAGTACCAGGGCGCGCCGGTGCCGAAGAAGATGAACAAGCTGGGCTGGGCCGGCAAGCCGGGTTCGGGTTCGTTCCTGCGGGCCGATCCGCCCGCCGAGGCCGAGGCACTCACCGCGAGCGAGCACGAGGCCGAGCACAAGCAGCTGGAGGTCCTGGCCACCTACCAGGAGCAGACCAGCGGCAGCGGCGGCAAGCACAGCCACTGAGTTCGCTGTTTCGGAGCCCCGAGTCGATCATTCGGCTCGGGGCTCCGTCGTATGTGCGGCCGTGTCATGTGCGGCTGGTGCCGTGTGGCGACCGCGTTCCTGCGGCGATACGGCCACGGTGCGGGCTCGTCGGCGGCGCGCAATTAGACTCGCGCTCATGATTACCGCGATCGTTCTGATCCACGCCGAGGCGGCCCGGATTCCCGAAACCGCGCAGGCACTGGCCGATCTCGACGGCGTCGCCGAGGTCTACTCGTGCGCGGGAGACGTCGATTTGATCGCGGTGGTGCGGGTGCGCGATCACGAACAGATCGCCGAGGTGGTGACCGGCCGGGTGAACAAGACCGCCGGAGTCTTGCGCACGACGACGCATATCGCCTTCAAGTCGTATTCGAGTGCGGATGTGGAGGCGGGGTTCTCGCTGGGGGAGTGAGTGCCGCGCTCGCGCCTGGTGTCCGGTGAAAACCGGCCGTGAGCTACTACGCGCTGGTACGCGTGAGGTATTCGCTCGCAGCCGATTCCACGCGGGTGGCCGCCTCGGCACGTTCGACCCAGGCGAGCCAGGGACCCGCGCCCAGCCGCGGTTCCCGGTAGCCGTCGCTGGTGCGGACGATGCGGGTCCCGGGTTGGTCGAGCCAGCGGGCGATCACGCCGGTCTCCTCGGGTGGGGCTCCGCGCAGCGGCGGGTGGTCGGGATCGTGCAGATCATCCGTGTCGGTGGGGATGCGCGGCTCCGGTGACGGGTTTGCTGTGATCGTGGTCGGGCGGACCGTCTCGGCGGCGGCGACCAGGCTCTCGACCACCGGCATCGGCGGGATACCGCGCGCGGCGGTTCCGGCGGCGGCGAGGCGGCCGTAGCGGATCACCGCGAATTCCCAGCCGCCGCTGCCGTCGGGGCGGGCCGCGATCAGCTCGGCGATCCGGGCCAGGGCGGCCAGGCGCTGAGTGCGCCGTAGCGCCCGCACCACGGCGCAGGTGCGATCACGCAGCCGCGCGGCGGCCTCGAAATGCTCTGCGGCGACGTACTCGTCGATGCGGGCGGCGATCGCGCGCAAGGGTGCGTCGTCGCGTCCGGTGAACAGATCCCGTACGGCCCGCGGGGCGGCCGCGTACTGTGCGCCCGGCGCCCGCTCGCCGAAGATCGCCGCCGGGCACGCGCCCACGGCCGCGGGCGGACAGTCGCCGCCGTGCACCCCGCCGCGGGGGATGCGTGTCGTGCAGGTCCGCAGTCCGCTGTATTCCGCGAGGGTTGCCGCGACCTCGGTGGCGTCGGTGCGGGAATGGAAGGGCCCCAGAGCATCTGCGGTGGGGGTGCGGCTCACCGCGAATCGGGGGAAGGGCTCGTCGGTCATCGTCAGCCACCAGGCGCGCTTGGGGAATTTCGAGCGCCGGTTGTAGGGCGGGGTGTGCGCCACCAGCAGGCGCAGCTCGCGCACCCCCGCTTCCAGTCCGTGCGCGCAGCGGACGTGATCGACGCGGGTGGCGAGCATGACCATTTCCCGCATGCGGGTACGGGTTTCGGAGCCGGTGAAGTAATTGCGCACGCGCCGGCGCAGATTCACCGCCGTCCCTATATAGAGGACCTCCTCCGAGGGTCCCCGGAACAGATACACCCCCGGTGCGGCGGGCAGATCGGCGGCGAGGATGCGCTTGGAGCGCTGGCGGCGGGTGACCTCGGGCAGATAGTCCATCAATTCGGGCAGGGTCTGGACCCCGAGATTGCCCACCCGTTCGAACAGCGCGTGCAGGACGTCGACGGTGGCGCGCGCGTCGTCGAGGGCGCGGTGGGTGGGCCGGGTGGAGGCGCCGAGGAGCTGAGCCAGCGCCGAGAGCCGCACCGTCGGCGCGTCGTCCCGATCGAGAATGCGCCGCGCCAGCTGAACCGTGCACAGCACCTGGAAGGCCGGCCATGCGGTCTCGCAGCGCTGGGCCGCCGCCTTCAGGAAGGACATGTCGAAGCGCGCGTTGTGGGCGACGAGCACTGCGCCCGACGCGAATTCGAGAAATCCGGGGAGCACGGCCTCGATTCGCGGGGCCTCCAGGACCATCGCGGTGGTGATGCCGGTGACCTGCACGATCTGCGGCGGAATCGCGCAGCCGGGATCGACCAGCGTCGCGAATTCGCCGAGTACTTCGCCGGCGCGCACCTTCACCGCACCTATTTCGGTGATGGCGTCCCCGTCGGGCCGGGTCCCGGTGGTCTCGAGGTCCACCACGACGAAGGTGACGTCTCGCAGTGCGATCTCGGGCTCGTCACCGCCGTGACCGGGAAGTTCGAGGGCCAGCTGGGCCGGTCGCGGTACGGGGGAGGGCACGGCGAGCAGCGTAGGCGCAGGGTCCGACAGGATCGTTCCGGATGTCGGCGGGCAGCCGGACCGGCGCGAGATTTGCGCTCTGCGAGGTTCGGATTGCACGAGTATGCCGAAAAGTGATCAGGGTCACGGTAATTCGGTATAGCTATGAATTAGCGGCGAACGAGCGAGGTCTGCGACGGCGACGGCGAAGCCGGGCTTGACTGTGCGGTGCCGGTTCTCAAACGTGCGGACTGTTCGGTTGGTTTCCGGCCGACATGCTCTCGGTTACTTGCGGTTTCCCGCCGGAGCGCCTCTCGGCTCCGGTGGTGGCTCGCCTGATCTCGGGACGGGATGCACCTGGGTAAACGCATCCGGCGACAGCCGTCGTTATCGTTTCGTGATCACTGTGAGCTATCTCGCATGCTGTCGAGCGGGGGCCTTTACCTGAACCCGAGACGACGCGTCCGGGCTTTACAACGCACCGTTATGCCCTCGTAATCTTTTCGAGACCTCACGGAGTCCGACGCACCACCGGGTGCGGCGTCGTGGGGCAGATGAGGAGTACCGCATCATGGCGATCAAGCGACAGGTTCAGGGGCTGCCTCGTACCGCCCGCCGGGCCGTTGCGGCCGGAGCCGTTGGCGCAGCAACCCTCAGCGCTCTGCTGCTCCCGGCGACCACCGCCGCGGCCGCGCCGGTCACCGTACCGGGCGTCGGCACCTTCGATGTTCCCGATCAGGTCCTCGGCGCCGTTCCGCAGGGCGCCGTCCCGCCGGGCATTCAGATTCCGGGGATCGCTCCCGCGCCGTTCGCGCCGCAGCAGACCGTCGGTCAGCGCGCGGCCGATGCCGCCCTGTCCAAGGTCGGCGCCCCCTACTCGTACGGTGCCGCCGGCCCGAACGCCTTCGACTGCTCGGGCCTGGTGAAGTGGTCTTACGAGCAGGCCGGGCGCGAACTGCCGCGCACGAGCTACGAACAGCTCGAGGAGGGCGCCCCCGTCTCGCTGGATGCGCTGCAGCCCGGTGACGTGGTGTCCTTCTACGGCGGCAGCCACTCCGCGCTCTATGTCGGCGACGGCAACGTGGTGCACGCCTCGACCGCCGGTGAGCCGGTGAAGGTCGCCCCGATCTCCTCGATGCCGGTCGCGGGCGCTCGCCGCTACTGATTCGACCCACCCGGATCGGCGCATTCCGCACAGTTCGGACCGCCGATCCGGGCATTCGGGCTATACGGCGTGATCGTTTCGTGCCCTGCTGGACATGGACGGTCGCCGTTCCGTAACCTTATCGAGACCTTCGTGGTTTCCAGCTCGGGACGAGAGAACGGGGCACGGCAGGCCGTGACAGCGCACAAGGGCAACGCGCAACGCAACAACAGAACCAGACGCCTGGTCGGCGGCTCACTGGCAGTGGGCGCGCTCGTGTTCGGAGCGTCTTCCGGTGGTTTGGCGACGGCCGATCCGGCTCCGGCGGAACAACCGGCCACTGCCGGTGACGCGGTGCAGCGGCTCATCGAGTTGTCGCATCAGTCCGAGCAGCTCAACCAGCAGGCGCTGGCCGCGCAGGGCGATCTGGAAGCCAAACAGGGCGTGGCCCGCGACGCCGATGCCAAACTCGCGACCGCGACCCAGGCCCTCGATGCCGCCAAGGCCGAGGTGCGCAAATATCAACCGGCCGTGGACCGGACCGCGATCGCCGCCTATCAGGGCGCCCGGACCAACCGGCTGTTCTCGGTGCTGGTCTCCGATTCCCCGCAGCAGTTGCTCGACCAGATGTCGACGCTGGATGTGCTGTCCACGCAGACCGCCGATCAGCTGACGCAATTCTCCAAGGCCACCGATTCGGCCACCGCCGCTGAAACCGCCGCCAAATCCGCCTCCGACGCCGCGCAGGCCGCCGCGCAGAAGGCCGACCAGGTGCGCGCGGACCTCGAACACAAGCGCGCCGATCTGCAGGGCGCGATGGCTCAGGTCATCCAGGCCTGGGGTGCGCTCTCGGCCGGGGAGAAATCCACCCTCGCCGGATCGCTGTTCCCGCCCGGTTTCGACCGCGACACCCTGCTGCGCGGCCTGGTCCCGGGCAGCGGTACCAGCGCGCTGGCCGCGGGATTGACCCGCGTCGGCGACCCGTACGTCTGGGGTGCGACCGGCCCCGATCAGTTCGACTGCTCCGGCCTGGTGCAGTGGGCTTTCCACCACGTGGGTATCGATCTGCCGCGCACCAGCCAGGCGCAGGCCACCGTCGGCACGCCGGTGTCGCGGGACTCGTTGCAGCCCGGCGACGTGGTGTTCTTCTATTCGGACGCCTCGCACGTCGGCATCTACGCCGGAAATGGCATGATCCTGCACGCCTCCACTTTCGGTGTGCCGGTCGCGGTGGCGCCGATGGGCAACACCCCCTTCCATTCCGCGCGCCGATACTGGATCGGAATGCCGTAAACACTGCGAGAATCTGGCGGCGAGTCATCACACCGACGTGAGGATCGTGTCGTATGAGCGGATTGTTGCGGGTCCGGACATGGCTGGCGCATCGTGGGCGCTTCGAATTCGTCGCCACCCTCGCCGTGGTGGTGGCGCTGACCGCGGCCGGCGGCGCCCTACTGCTGCTGCCGAAGACAGGCCTGCACACCGTGCCCGCCGCCGCGGAAACCGATTCCGCGCCCTCGCACGCCGATCCGCAGCTGCCCGAGTTGCGGCGCGTCATGAGTTCGTACGGACCCGTTGTCGCGCAACACGTTTCGGGTGACGACGGCAAGTTGTCGGTGGTACTGGGGCATCCGTACCAGCGCGGCGACGTCGACCAGCTCGCCCGCGAGGCCGGCCCGGCGGTCACGGCGGTCTCCCAGGTGTGGGGTACCGACTGGGCCCACGAAGCCGTGGTGGCCGTCGCGTCGAGCAGTTCCGAATTCGCGGCGCTGACCCACGCCACCGGTCCGGTGTCCGACCAGGTCGCGGCGGCCTCGGTGTCGGATCCGTTCGTACCCGGCACCCAGCCCACCGGTCAGCGGATCGTTTTCTCGCCCGATGCCGGGCGCCGGCTCGGCCCGGACGGTCTGCGCGAAACCCTGCGCCACGAACTCACCCACGTCGCCGCCCGGGCCGGGACCGTCGACGGTTCCCCGCAGTGGGTGCTGGAAGGGTTCGCCGAGTACTGCGGCCACCGCGGAGATCAGCAGCGTTTCGCGCAGCTCGCGCCGACCGTCACCACCCGCGCCCGCTCCGGTGAGCTGCCCGCGGACCTGCCGTCCGATACCGCGTTCACGCCGAGCCCCGGCGCCGATGCCGCCCTGGCCTACGAACAGGCCTGGTCGGCCAACGCGTTCGTCGCCGACCGATTCGGAGAGCCGAAACTCGTGGCGCTCTACCACCGGCTCGCCACCGGCCCCCAGGACCAGGCCGCGCTGGATCGCGGCCTGCGGGAGACACTCGGCCTGGGCCGAACCGAATTCGTCTCCGCCTGGCGCGACTGGATCAAGGCCCGCGTGGCCGCCTAGGAGCCCGGACGCGGCGGCCACACCCGTTGCGCCGGACGTGGCGGCCACACCCATAGACTCGCCCCCATGGGCCGCACGCTGTTGATCACCAACGACTTTCCGCCCCGGCCGGGCGGCATCCAGTCGTATGTTCATTCGCTCGCGCTGCGGATGCCGCCGGAGGACCTCGTGGTCTACGCGCCCCGCTGGCGCGGCGACTCCCATCTGCGGTTCGATGCCCAGCAGCCGTTCCGGGTGGTGCGCCACCCGACCACCCTGATGCTGCCGACCCCGCTGGTGCTGCGCCGCGCCGCCACGCTGCTGCGTGACGAACGATGCGATACCGTCTGGTTCGGTGCGGCCGCGCCACTGGCCCTGATGTCGCCGGCGCTGCGCCGTTTCGGCGCGGATCGGATCCTCGCCAGCACCCACGGCCACGAGGTGGGCTGGTCCATGCTGCCGGGCGCCCGGCAGGTGCTGCGGGTGATCGGTGACCACACCGATGTCGTCACCTACGTCAGCAAATACACGCGCCGCCGCTTCGCCGCGGCCTTCGGCGCCCAGGCTGCCCTGGAATACCTGCCGCCGGGGGTGGACAGCACCGTCTTCCGTCCCGACCCCGCCGCGCGGGCGGAACTGCGCGCCCGGTACGGCCTGGGCGAGCGGCCCACGGTGCTGTGCCTGTCGCGGCTGGTCCCGCGCAAGGGCCAGGACATGCTGATTCTGGCGATGCGCGAGATCCGCCGCCGCATCGACGGCGCGGTGCTGGTCATCGCGGGCGGTGGCCCGTACGAGGAGAAGTTGCGCGCGCTGGTGCGCGCGCTGGACCTGGAGTCGGACGTGGTGTTCACCGGTCGCGTCCCCGCCGCCGAACTGGCCGCCCACCACACCCTCGCCGACGTCTTCGCGATGCCCTCGCGCACCCGCGGCGCCGGGCTCGACGTGGAAGGCCTCGGCATCGTCTATCTGGAGGCATCGGCCACCGGCGTGCCCGTGGTCGCCGGAAACTCCGGCGGCGCACCGGAAACCGTTCTCGAGGGCCGCACCGGCACGGTGGTCGACGGGCGCGACGAACGAGCCGTGGCCGCCGCCGTCGTCGACATCCTGTCCGATCGCGACGCCGCGGCGCGGATGGGCGCCGCCGGTTGCGAATGGGTCGCCGACCAGTGGCGCTGGGACGTTCTGGGCGGCCGGTTGCGCGGTCTGCTCGATCCCGGCGCGCATTCCGGTGTCCTGGGATCCGACGGCTCCGTCCGGTGAGCCGGCCGGCGCCCCGGCCGCGCGTGACGGCAGGTCGCGCGGGCTCGGCACTGCGTTACCGCCTCCGGGCTCCGACCCAGTAGGCTCGGGCTTCATGAGCGAGCGCAGCAGCGAGCCACAGCCGTGAGCAGCATCCAGGTGGCCGACCAGACCTTCGTCGCCGCGCCCGGCGCCGCGGTCGCCGAGGTCCTGGCCGATCGGTCGCGATGGCACCGCTGGTGGCCCGACCTCACCCTCGAGGTGCGAGAAGACCGGGGTGACAAGGGAATTCGCTGGTCGGTCAGCGGGCCGCTGACCGGCACCATGGAGGTCTGGCTGGAGCCGTCGCTGGACGGGGTGATCCTGCACTACTTCATGCATGCCGAACCGCCGGGCGCGGCCGCACTCTCGCCCCGAACCCTGATGGCCGCCAACCGTTCCCGGCGGGTCGCCGGCAAGAAGATGTCGTTCGAGGTGAAATCGCGGCTGGAGGCCGGCCGTCCGGCCGGTGTGGCGCCGTCACGCTAGGTCGAAAGGAAACGCTGTCAGTCATGGCCGACCGGACCCAGAGGTCGATCACCATCGATGCCCCCTCGGATCGGGTGATGGCCGTCATCGCCGATCTACCGTCGTATCCCGAATGGGTATCGGCGGCACGATCGGTGGACGTACTGGAGACCTTCCCCGACGGACGGGCCCGCACGGCGAAGTTCGTGCTGGACGCCGGCGTCGTCAAGGACACCTACGTGCTGTCCTACACCTGGCGGGCCGACGGACGGGCGGTGAGCTGGCAACTGGTCAGTGGCGACCTGCAGAAGGCGCAGGACGGTACCTACGAGCTCATCGAGCAGCCCGACGGCACCACCCAGGTGGTGTACGAGCTGACCGTGGACCTCACCATCCCGATGATCGGGATGTTCAAACGCAAGGCCGAGAAGGTGATCACCGATACGGCCCTCAAAGAACTCAAGAAACGGGTCGAAGGCTGACCCGGCCTCCGCAGCGCGGTCGTGGTGCCGTCACGACCCGTCTCGAACTGTTCATCGGCAAGGGCGGAGTCGGTAAGACCACGCTCGCCTGCGCGGCGGCCATCGCTGCGGTGCAGGCCGGACAGCGCGTGCTGGTCGCCTCGGTCGACCAGGCTCATTCGCTCGGCGACGCACTGGGTTTCCGCTTCGCGCACGATCCCGGCACGGTTGCCGGGGTGGTGACCGTCGCCCCCGGATTCGACGTCATCGAGATCGATTCGCTTGCGCTGCTGGAGGATCGGTTCCGCGACGTCGCACGGATGCTGTCCGGCGCCGGCCACGATCACGGCATCGACCTCGCCGCACTCGATCCCGCCGAACTCACCGGACTGCCGGGCGTGCAGGAACTACTGGCGTTGACCGAGATCGCCCAGTTCGCGGGTGAGGACGACTGGGATCTGATCATCGTGGACTGCCCGCCCTCGGCGGATATGTTGCGCATCGTCACCGCACCCGACACCCTGCTCGGCTACCTCGAGCGAATCTGGCCCACCCATGCCCGGGTGCTGAGCGCGACCGGTACGGATATGCGGCGCGCGGTGCTGGCGGCGACGGTGGAGCGGATCGCGGCCGCGGTCACGGCGATTCGGGATCTGCTCGCCGATTCGCACCGCACCGGGGCGCGGCTGATCACCGGCGCCGAACGGGTCGCGCTGGCCGAATCCGCGCGGGTGCGTTCGGCGGCGGCGCTTCTGGGTATACGCCTGGACGCGGTGGTGGTGAACAAAGTGCTGCCGCCGGTGCCGCCGGCCGACGGCGGCGCGCACCCCGCGGTGCAGTGGTACCTGCAGCGGCGCGCGGAACAACTCGACGTGATCGCGGACCTGCGCCGCCGGATGCCCGACGTGCCCGTGGTGATCGCCCATCACAGCGGCCCGGAACCGGTCGGACCGCGGGCGTTGTCGGCGCTGGCGCAGGCATTGCCCGTTCGTGGCAACCCGCCGACTGCCGAGCCAGACCCTATGCTGGGCGACACGACGCCGGAGCCGGGCACCGCGGCAGGGGAGCCGGAGGTGCGGTGGGAGTCGGGCACCGGGCTGGATTCGGTATTCACGCTGCGGATGCGCCTGCCGGTGGTCGACCCGGGCACGCTGCGACTCGGACGAGTGGAGGACGATGTGATCGTGGGAGCGGACGGGGTCCGGCGGCGGCTACGACTGGCGCCGGTATTGCGGCGGTGCACGGTCGACAGCGCCGAACTCGACGGTGAGCAGCTCATCGTGCGTTTCCGGCCCGACCCGGGGGTCTGGCCGCAATGACCCACGCCCACGAGGACAGTTTCGGCGAATTCGCCCAGGAACTGCGCGCCCTCGCCGAAACCTTGCTCGAACGAGTCGAACCCGCCCTGCGCCGCGCGGCCGCCGACGGCCGCGAATGGGACAGCTGCAGCTGGTGTCCCGTCTGCGCGACCGCGGCGCTGGTTCGCGGCGAACACCACGAGGTGGTCGCCGCGGTCGCCGACCACGGCACCGCGATCGTGACCGTGCTGCGCGAGGCGCTGGCCGGAGTGCCGGTCGAACCGCTGCTCCCGGACGACCTTCCGGACGCCGACGACGAATCCGGCGAATACGATTCCGCGGCAACGGAAGTCGGCGCCGATCCGAGTTCGGAGCGAACGGAGCACGACGGGTGGATCGCGGGCGGGGCGGCCGGCGATGTGTCGGACCGCGGTGCCGAGGTGCGCGGCAGTGGGACCGAAGCCGAAACACGCGGCAGTGATCCCAGGGCCGAAGCGCGCGGGAGTGGTCCCGGTGCCGAAGCGCGTGGCAGTGCTCCCGGTGCCGACCGCCGCGCGAAGGGTGTCCGACGGGATGCGGACGCGCCCGGAGACGAGCGCGGCGGCGCTACGGAGAAGGCCCGGGGCGCGAAGCCGGCGGCCGACGATCAGGGGAGCAAGGCGCGCCGCGGTGGCCGGCGCGCGGCCGAACGTGCTGGGCGGGGGCGGGATTCGGTCGAGCGACCCGGATACGTTCCCATCCCGGTGCGGATCAAGAAATGACCAGCAGGGTCGGAAGAGAGGCTCCGCTCACCGTCGGCATCGATGTCGGCGGGACGAATATCCGGGCGTCGGTCGTCGACGGGGACGGGGAGGTTCTCGACACCGTCCAGGCGCCGACGCCGCATTCCGCGCACGCACTCGAGGACGGCCTCGACCGCGCGGTCCGGGAACTGTGTGCGCGCCACGACATCGGTGCGGTCGGGCTGGCGGTCGCCGGATTCGTCGACGAATCCCGCTCCTCGGTGCGTTTCGCGCCGCATCTGCCGTGGGAGGACACCGCGGTCGCCGGTCGGCTCGGACGCCGGCTCGGGTTGCCGGTGATCCTCGAACACGATGCCAACGCGGCGATGTGGGCCGAATACCGATTCGGCGCGGCCGCGGGCGCGCACAACGGCGTACTGGTCGCCATCGGCACCGGCATCGGCGCGGCGCTGCTGGTGGAGGGGCGGCTGTATCGCGGAAGTTACGGTGTCGCACCGGAATTGGGCCATCTGCAGGTGGTGCCGCACGGCCGGATCTGCCCGTGCGGCAAACGCGGCTGCTGGGAGCGCTACTGCAGCGGTACCGCTCTGGTCGACACCGCGATCGAAATGCTGGCCACCGATCCGATGCCCTCGACGATCCTGGCACGCGAGGTGGTCGGCGATCCGGGATCGCTGACCGGGCGCCGGGTCGCGGGCGCGGCCCACGACGGTGATCCGGTGGCGCTGCACGTGATGGCCGATTTCGCCCGCTGGCTCGGGCTGGGACTGGCCTTCGTCAGCGACATCTTCGATCCCGACCTGATCGTCATCGCGGGTGGCGTCAGCTCCTCGGCGCCGCTGTTCCTCGACGACGCGCGCGAGCATTACGCCGCCGCCATCACCGGCGGCCGTCATCGCCCGCTGGCTCGCATCCGCACCACGCAACTGGGTGAGGCGGCGGGGATGATCGGCGCGGCCGAACTCGCGCGCACGGCGCTCGAGACCGGGGCGGCCGAAGGGCGTTCGCGGACAACCGGCAGCGGTGTCGATTCGGCGGCCGTGAGCCGACCTCGCTCCGCCGCAGGCCGGGAATAGTCTTCCTCCTCCCCGCCGATGCCGCGCGACGGGAAGCGGATCGGCTTCTCGCGCCGGGGCGTCGAACGGGCGGCCGGGGCGCACGAGGTAGGGAGCAAACGATCCGGGGCGTCGTACATCTCGCCGATTCGCTCGACGCCCGGTCGGTTTTCGCGCATGTAAGCACCTCATGTGTACCCGATTTCACCGATGTGATTGCGGGCATGTGAAATACCTCGTGTGGGGTTGGTCGCAGCAGGTCGGCGACGGTAGAGTCGGTGCCGACGGAGGTGCCTGCGACGAGGCCGGTCCCGTTCGACAATCACAGGGGAAAGGACGCAATGTTCTACTGGCTGCTCAAATTCGTGCTGGTCGGGCCCTTCATGCACATCTACAACCGGCCGAAGGTCGAGGGCGTGGAGAATATTCCCGCCGACGGAGCAGTCATCCTCGCCGGCAATCATCTGTCGTTCACCGACTGGTTGTTCACCCCGTTGCTGAGCCCGCGTCGCATCACCTATCTGGCCAAGGCCGAATACTTCACCACGCCCGGACTCAAGGGCCGGCTGCAGAAGTTCTTCTTCTCCGGCACCGGCCAGTATCCGATCGACCGCAGCGGCGCCAGCGCCGCCGAGGATGCGCTCAACACCGCTCGCAAACTGCTGAGCGAGGGCCGCATGGTGGGCCTGTACCCGGAAGGCACCCGCTCGCCCGACGGCCGCCTGTACAAGGGCAAGACCGGTGTGGCACGCCTCGCCCTGGAGACCGGTGTGCCGGTGATCCCGGTGGCGCTGATCGGGACCGACGAGGTGTGCCCTCCCGGCCCGTTCCGGTGGCGCCGCCGCCGCGTCACCGTGAAATTCGGTGCGCCGATCGACTTCTCCCGCTACGAGGGAATGGGCGGTAACCGCTTCGTCGAGCGGGCCGTCACCGACGAGATCATGTACGAGCTGATGCGGATGTCGGGTCAGGAGTACGTCGACGTCTACGCCGCCAGCCTGAAGAAGGGCGTGCCCTCCGGCAGCCGCCCCGAGGCAGAACGGATCCCGGAGACCCTGGCGAGCTGACTTTCGCCGTTACGTTCTCGGCCCCCGGACAACCGTCCGGGGGCCGAGTCGTATCGGCAGCGCGGCGCCCGCCGCCTACCGCCGATCGATACCGGTGATCGCGCCGCTGCGCCGGAACGCCTCGATGGCCTCGTACTTGGCGAGATTGTGCCGGGCGTCGGCCAGCGCGTCGTGCGCGTCGGCCGGCACCGGCGGCAACTCCGGCCGGCCGTGGTGATCCCAGTGCTGGCGCAGCTCGTTGGTGTAGCGCGGCAGGGCCGTCGGCAGATCCACCATCGACCCCCACAGCTGGCAGAACGCCACATGGTCGTAGGCCCCCACCCACGCCCACAATTCCGGACGCACGGTCGGTCGCGGTACCAGGAATTGATAGAGGTCGTCGCGAATGCGCTGCCGGCTGCGCCACAGCGGCGAGGAGGGGGAGGGAAGTTTCGGCAATACATTGCGCCGTACCCACTGCCCGGCTCGCTCGGGGTCGAATTCCGTTGACACCGCGTAATATTCCCGACCGTCCTCGCAGACCACGCCGATCGAAATCAGATCGATCGTCACCCCGTCCTCGATGAATTCGCAGTCATAAAAATATTTCACGCGGTCGTGCCCTTTCCGATTCGGCGTACACCGGCGCTCGCGGTGATATCTCGGCCGAACCGCCCGACCCGGCCCGGCTCGAGGTTACGGCCCCGCCCGCGCCGACGTAATCATCGCCCCCTACCCTCCGGGTTACCCCGGGATTGCGGAAGGTCCGTATTCTGATCTGGTGAACTGGACCGTCGACGTACCGATCGATCGCTTGCCGGAACTGCCACCGTTGCCTGCCGAGCTCCGTCGGCGACTCGACGCCGCACTCGCCCGCCCCGCCCTGCAGCAGCCGTCGTGGGATCCCGAGCAGGCCGCCACCATGCGCACCGTCCTCGAGAGTGTGCCGCCGCTGTGCGTGCCCGCCGAGGTCGAGGAGTTGCGCCTGCGACTGGCCGAGGTGGCCCGCGGCGAAGCCTTCCTGATGCAGGGTGGCGACTGCGCGGAAACCTTCGCCGACAACACCGAGCCGCATATCCGCGGAAACATCCGCACCCTGCTGCAGATGGCGGTGGTGCTGACCTACGGCGCGAGCCTGCCGGTGGTGAAGGTGGCCCGGATCGCGGGCCAGTACGCCAAACCCCGCTCGGCCGACGTCGACGCACTCGGCCTCAAGTCCTATCGCGGCGACATGGTCAACGCGCTGGTCGCCGACGCGGCCCAGCGCGAGCACGACCCCTCGCGGCTGGTGCGCGCCTACGCCAACGCCAGCGCGGCGATGAACCTGGTGCGCGCGCTCACCGGCGCCGGGATGGCCGATCTGCACAAGGTGCACGACTGGAACCGCGATTTCGTCGCGCAGTCGCCGGCGGGTGCCCGCTACGAGCAGATGGCCTCCGAGATCGACCGCGGCCTGGCGTTCATGAACGCCTGCCGGGTGCAGGATCCCAGCCTGCAGTCGGCCAAGATCTACTGCAGCCACGAGGCGCTGGTCCTCGACTACGAGCGAGCGATGCTGCGGCTGTCCCACAACGCCGCCGGCGATCCGGTGCTCTACGACCTGTCCGCGCATTTCCTGTGGATCGGTGAGCGCACCCGGCAGCTCGACGGCGCCCATATCGCCTTCGCCGAACTGCTGGCCAACCCGATCGGCATCAAGATCGGCCCGACCACCACGCCGGATCAGGCGGTGGAATACGTCGAGCGGCTCGATCCCACCAACGAGCCGGGCCGGCTCACCCTGGTCGCGCGGATGAGCAACACCAAGGTCCGCGACGTGCTGCCGCCCATCATCGAGAAGGTGCAGGCCACCGGCCATCAGGTGATCTGGCAGTGCGATCCCATGCACGGCAACACCCACGAATCCTCCACCGGCTACAAGACCCGCCACTTCGATCGCATCGTCGACGAAGTGCAGGGCTTCTTCGAGGTGCACCACGCGCTGGGCACCCATCCGGGCGGCCTGCACATCGAGCTCACCGGCGAGAACGTCACCGAATGCCTCGGCGGCGCCCAGGACATCTCGGATCTGGATCTGGAGGACCGCTACGAGACGGCCTGCGACCCGCGTCTCAATACCCAGCAGTCCTTGGAATTGGCATTCCTGGTCGCCGAGATGCTGCGGTGACGGATCGGCCGTAGTGGACGTCGTATTTCGCAATGACGAGGGCCCCTCGCGCGGTGACGGCCGCCCGCGCGGGGAAGGTCCGGCCAGCGCGCAGAGCGCGCTCCGGATCGGCAACGCCGATCGCACCATCCTGCGGTTGCTGCGCGATCGCGACCGCGACGGGATTCCGTCGGAGGTCGTGCTGCGCGACGGCAGCCGCCTGCTGATCTTCAACATCTGCTGGGGCTACGAGATCTCCTGGGAGTTCGACGTGTCCCACGGCTACGCGCCTGCCGCTGCCGCCGCGCAGATCACCACCAACATCAGCCCGAGTATCGGCGGGGTGCCGGTGGAGGTTTTCACCACCGCGGCGGTGGTGGCGATCAACGATCCGGAGACCGGTGATCCGTTGCTGGCGGTCGGCTGACACCGCCTGCCGGGAAATCACGCGGTCGTGACATGATCCGCAAAAGTTAGCTGTCCAGTTGCTGAACGCTCGAACCTGCACTAGGTTTCCAGGCGTGACACTGCAGCGGCAATGGGCTGTGCGGGAAATGTGCTGAGAGGATCGCTATGCAGAGCGCATCGGTAGCCAGGGGATTGCAAACTGCGAGCAGGCCGATCGCCGCCCTCGCCGAACATGTGCTCGAGATCGACGGTGTCCCGGTGACGATCGTGATCGAACGCCCGGAGGTCGACCGCGCCGGAATCGCGTGGCGCTGCCGGGTTCGGGTGGTGCGCGGCAACGGCCGGCTCGAACATTCCCAGGTGGTGGGCGCCAGTGCCAGCGCGGTGCTGCAGCAGGCGCTCGACCTGGCCAGTCGGCGGCTGGGCATCAGCGAGGCCGAACTGCTCGGCGGCGCGGATGTGGGTGGCGTGCTCGGCTGAGCTCGGATCAGAACGGCAGGACGGTGAGGGTGACCGTGGATCCGGGCGCCACATTCGAACCGCCGAACGGTGACTGCACGCGGACCGTCCCGCGGTCGCCGCTGAACACCTGGTTCAGCACGACCTTGAGGCCCATCCCCTCGAGTTCGGAGCGGGCCACGGCGGCGTTCTTGCCGGTGACATCGGGAACCTGGATGGCGTCGGAGACGATCAGCGTCACCGTGGCGCCGGAGAGCACCTGGGTGCCGGCGGCCGGATCGGTGCCCGCGACCTGACCCGACTTGATCCTCGCGTCGAAGTCGGTGCGGGTGTCACCGACGGAGAGTCCGGCGTTCTGCAGCGCCGCCTTCGCCTCCTCGACGGTCTTGCCGCGCACATCGGGCAGCTTCACCGGCTGCGAACCCTTACTGCGGTAGACCTTCACCTGCGCGCCGGTCGGCAGAACCGTGCCGGGGGCCGGATCCAGTTGCGCCACCGACCCTTTCGGGGCGGTGCTGGGTTTCTCGCCGCCGTCGACGGGGGTGAGCCCGGCATCGCGGATGAGCTGGTTCACCGTCTTCGTGTCCTGGCCGGGCTGAAACTGCGGCACGTGCGGCTGTCCGCTGGACACCAGGACGGCGACCGTCGACCCCTTCAGCACCTTCGCCCCGGCGGAGGGATCGGTGCCGACCACCCCGCCGACCGGAATGATGTCGGAGGCCTTGTCGCGCACGGTCGTCCCGAATCCGGCGTCCTTCAGCTTCGCGGTCGCCTGTTCGGTGGTCATCCCGGCGATCGCCGGCACCGACGAATAACGGCCGACGCCCAGCCACCAGCCGCCGATGCCCAGCAGCAGCGCGAGCACCACCACCACGGCCGCCCAGATGAGCACCCGGCGCCGGGATCTGCCGCGATCGGGTACGAATTCCGGCCGATGTGGCGGGGCCGGTGGCTGGTGCGGACGCTCCGGTTCGGGCTCGGGCATCGGATGGGCCGCGGTCATGACCCGGGTGCGCCCCGGCTCGGACGCGAGCCGGGTCGTCGCCTCGGTGACCGGCTGCGGGGTGTGGGCCGGTCCGGGGGCCGCGGCCGGGGTCTGCACGACGCGGTATCGCGCGGACAGGTGTTCGGCCGATTCCCGGGGGGCCGGTACCCGGTAGTCGGGCAGGTGCAGCACGGTGGCGATGCGATTCAGTTCGGCGGCCATCTCGGTGGCATCGGCGAAGCGATGCGCGGGTTCGCGGGCGGTGGCGTGCGCGACCAGATCGTCGAATTCCGGCGGCACGCCCTCGATGAACCGGCTCGGGCTCGGCACGTCCTTCTCGACCCGCTGATACGCGATCGACAGCGAGGTGTCGCCGGTGAACGGCGCACGGCCGGTGAGCATTTCGAAGATCAGGATGCCGAAGGAGTACACGTCGCTGCGGGCGTCGGCGTTCCCGGCGGTGACCTGTTCCGGCGACAGGTACGCCGCGGTGCCGAGGATGACGCTGGCCGAGGTCATATTCGAGCCGGCCACCGCCCGCACCAGGCCGAAGTCGGCGATCTTCACCTCACCGGCATCGGAGATGAGCACGTTCTCCGGTTTGACGTCGCGGTGCACGAGTCCCGCGGCATGCGCGACCCCGATCGCGCGCAGCACCGGCTCGGCGACCGCGCGCACCGCGTGCGGCGGCATCGGGCCGCGTTCGCGCAGCAGTTCGCGCAGGGTGCCGCCCTCGACGAGCTCCATGATGAGGAACGGATACTCCCCGTCGATGCCCTGGTCGTAGACCGCCACGAGCGAGGGGTGCTTGAGCTTGGCCACCGAGCGGGCTTCGAATTCGAAGCGGGTCAGGAACTGCGGGTCGCCGGCGAACTTCGGGTCCATCACCTTGATCGCCACGGGCCGGTCCAGCCGGGTGTCGACTCCCCGGAACACCATCGACATCCCACCGCGCGCGATCGGCGCGTCGATGCGGTAGCGCCCGTCCAGCATCTGGCCGATCAACTGCTGTCCTCCGAATTTCACCTAGCGGTTGCCGCCCCCGTGACGGCACCCCCGATCGTATAGGCGTGCGCCGTCACGGTCGCTGATGACGTGCTAACGCCCACGTCGAAACCGGGCGTACGCCGTATCCGGATGCCGACGGACTACCGTTGTGCGGGTGAGTGCATTTCCTTGCAGCGACGATGTCGTTCCCGAATCGGTAACCCTGCTCCCGTTGCCGGATGTGGCCGAACAACTCGGTATCGCGGTGACCAGAGTGCATCAGATGCTGCGCGATCATCAATTGATCGCGATCCGCCGCGGCGGTATCGCCGGTATCCCGAAAGATTTCTTCGATTCCTCGGGCGCGGTCGTCAAGCCCCTGACCGGCCTCATCACGGTGATGCGGGATGCGAAATATACGAACGAGGAAATCCTCGAGTGGATCTACGCCGAGGACGACACCCTGCCCGGCCGCCCGATCGACGCCATCCACGGGCCGCTCGCCCGCGAGGTCGTCCGCCGGGCCGCGGCCGAACCGTTCTGAGGCGAGCGTTCGGTCCCGGATCGGGAGCGCGCCCGCTCAACGCTGCGAGTGCCGCGCGAGACAGTCGGCGGTGGCGCCGCGCTGGGGCGGTCGGCGTCGGGCAGTTCGACCGCGGTGACGCCGGTGGCGGCCCTGGTCGCGGCCTGCAGGCCGTCGTCGGTGTGCCGCGCGGTGGTCGCTTCGGACGGGTCGAGGGCGATGGCGGGGCAGAGGTCCGTCGGTGACGGTGAGTTCGGTGTCAGGCGCGGGGCGCGTTCGGCCGTGCCGTGCCGAACGCGCGGGGGACCGCGGTGTGAGAAACGTGGGGGAGCGGGGCGCGCAGCAGCGAGACCGGATTCGCCGGGCGGCGCAATCCGGAACCCAATTCGGTGACCGCGACCCGGAGCCGCCGTGCGGTGGGAACCGTTGCGCGGCGGTCGAATACGGCGTAGTCGTGGCGCTCGATCTCGTCGAGGATTCCCCCGTACAGCACGGCCGCGGTGCGAATGGCGGGGCGTACCCGCGGCCGGAGCAGATCGATGCCCGGCGCGGCGGTGCGATAGACCGCGCGGTTCGTCGCGATCAGATGTGCCAAGGCGCGGCGGACCCGCGGATCGGTCCGGCCGGTACGCCGGCAATGAGCTAGCAGATCGGCGTCGACGCCGAAGGCCGCAAGTTCGTCGCCCGGCAGGTAGATGCGCCCGCGATCGAGATCTTCGGCGACATCCCGCAGAAAGTTGGTGAGCTGGAACGCCTCACCCAGCGCGGCGGCCGCCGGTTCGGCCTCGGCCACCGGCACCACCGTGCCGAGGATCGGGAGTAGTTGCAGTCCGATCGCCGCGGCCGAACCGCGCATGTACTCTCGCAATTCGCCCATATCCGCATACCGGTTCCGGAACAGCGGGCTACCCGGCACATCCATCCGCATGGCATCGAGGAACACCCGGAAGTGGTCGGGCGCAATGCTATACCGGGCGACGGTGTCGACGAGGGCGGCGAGTACCGGGGCGTCGATCGCTACGCTTTCCGCGAGCGGGGTCTCGGCCTCCGTTGTGCCGGCAGCGGTCCACCACATCTCGGCGAGGAGCCCCGCATCCTTCAGTGCGGTACGGAGTTGCGTGTCGATTCGGTCCAGCCGCAATGCCGCCGCGAGGTCGGGGTTTCCGGAATCGGGCGCGGCCTGACTGCTCGTGCGAACGGAGGCGCGATCCCGTGCCGCGGCGGAGCGCTGGGCGCCGAGCGCACCGAAACCGACCGCGTCGCAAGTGCTTTCGGCGCGATCGACAACATCGTCGACGGTACGGGCGAACGCGTAGAGCGCGTGCACCGCCGACCGCTGCGGCGGTGACAGTAACCGGGTGGCCAGGAAATAGGTGCGGCCGTGTTCCGCCGCGATGGCTCTGCAATGCCGGTATGCGGCCGCCAGTTCGGCGTCGGCGCCGCGGCCGGTCACTGCTTGGGTCTGCCCGAATCGGCGCGCAGCCGCAGCGGATCCACCTTGCGCAGCGACAGCGCCGCCACCACGGCGACGAAGGTGGCCGCCGCGACGTGCCAGACGTTGTAGAGGCCGATCGAGCCGCCCGGCTGGAACACCAGCATCAGCCAGGTGCACAATCCCACCAGGATCATCAGGGTGGTGGTCGACATGGCGAATCCGGCGGCCAGCGCCAGCGGCCACGAGTAGTACCAGGGCAGCGCCGCCGGCGACAGGATCACGATCGCGACGAAGGCGATGAGAATGCCCATCACCGCATCGCGTTCCGAGCTCTTGTAGCGCCACCAGGTCCACGCCAGGATGGCGACCAGTGCGAGCGCGCAGAGTCCGCGCGTCCACACCAGCACCTCGCCGAGATTCAGCGGCGTCACCCAGGTGACCATGTGCGCCATGATCGTCGGCAGCGAGAGCCAGTTGATGATCTTCTTCGACCCCGACAGCGCGGTCAGCCAGCCGATACCGACACCCGCGGCCGCGGAGGCGGCCACGAAGACCACCGCGAACACCGACACGCCGAGGCCCGCGATCTTGACGAAGGTCCGAATCGGGTGCGGCAGCGGCCCCTTGTTCTCCGCGGCTCGCCGCTCGCGTTCGTGAATCATCCAGATCCACACCAGGAACGGCAGCGCCACCCCGGCAGTCGCCTTGATCGCGACACCGATCGCGACCACCACGATGCCGGCCGCGTGGTGGCGCTCCAGCACCAGGGCGATGCCGGCCGCCATCAGGCCGACCATGAGCATCTCGTTGTGCACGCCGCCGATCAGATGGATCAGCACCAGCGGGTTGAGCACCGCCAGCCACAGCGCCACCGTCGGCTTACCGCCGAGGTGTTTGGTCATATGGGGGACGGCCCACATCATCAGGGCCAATCCCGGCAGCATGACCAGGCGCATCGCGATGGTGCCGGCCACCACGTTGTCACCGGTGATACTGGTGATGGCCTGCCCCATGAGCAGGAAGATCGGGCCGTAGGGTGCGGTGGTGGTGGTCCAGACCGGGCTCACATTGTCCAGCAGCACACCGGGATTCACCACCGGCCCGACCTTGTACGGGTCGAAACCGTCGCGCAACAGCGCGCCCTGCGCCAGATACGAGTACACGTCCTGGCTGAACATGGGCACCGCGAACAGCAGCGGCAGAATCCAGATGCCGACGATCACCCGCAGTTCGTTCAGCGTCACGGTGCTGCCGGGGCCGCGGCGGGCGCCGGTGCCGATGGTGATGCGTCCCAACCGGACCCACGCGACGATCATCGACAGCACGCCCAGCCACACCACGATGGTGGCCAGCGCGTAGCCGTGCCCGAATCGCAGCCAGGACAGGTGGGCCGCTTCCAGCAGGGGATCGCTGCGGCGCACCGCGCCGGCGCCCAAGCCGCCGAAGGTGATCAGAACCGCGCCCCAGAAGCCGAGCAGGGCCGCGTGGCCCTCGGGGCTGCGGAAGAAGTCGCCCGCCCAGCGCACCCACCAGCGCACGGTGTGCACGGCCGGTTCGGGGACCGGCACGGTGGTCACCGGCACCGTGGTAACGGTGCTGGTCATCGGCGCTGTCGCGGGGGCAGTGTCCATATCGGGGGTCGGCATGGTTCGTCTTCCCCCCGGGAATGTCGGTGCGGTGCGGAACCGCGGGAGTGGTCAGTTCGCGGGCCAGTTTAATGGGTTGTCGGCAACCCTAGCGCGCCGGTCGGCGCCGTGGCGCCGTCGGCGTGCCGGAAGGGGCCGGTAATGCGTTCGGCGGCCAGTTTTCCCGACAGCAGCGCGGTCGGCACGCCGACCCCCGGCGTGGTCCCGCATCCGGCCAGCACCACGTTGGCCGGGGTGCGAGCGAGATTGCGGGTGCGGAACGGTCCGGTCTGGCGGAACAGGTGCGCGGCCGAGAACGGCGTTCCGGCGATCATTCCCTGCTCATGCCATGTCTGCGGCGTGTCGAGGTGATCGACGGTGAAATGTCCGGCGATACCCCGGTATCCGCGCTGCTCCAGTACGGCCAGCAGTTCTCGCAGGTACGCCGGTCCCAGACGCGGCCAATCCAGGGGCGCGGCATCGAGATTCGGGCACGGCGCCAGCACCGACAGCGGTTCGTAGCGTCCGGTGGGCCGTTCGACGAATTGGCCGGGATCGCTGAGCGCGGGCCGGGTGATCAGCAGCGACGGATCGCTCATCAGTCGCCCGCGGCCGCGCCGGGCGGCGATTTCGGCGAACGTCTCCTCCCAGGCCCGGCCGAAATCGATGGTGTGGTGGGCCTGTAGCGGCCACCGCGCCGCCACCTCGGCCGGGATGGTGCCGTGCGCGACCACCGCGGAAGGTGCCGCCCGCAACGGACGGTGCCGGCGAATGCCGAAACGGCTCAGCGAGCCGAGATCGGCGGTCAGGACCACCGCATCGCAGTCGAAGTCGCGCCCGTCGGCGGTGCGGACCCGCCGTGCGCGCCCGGCGTGGTAATCGATACCGCTGACCTCGCAGTTCAGTTCCAGCTGCCCACCGGCGCCGGTGAACGCGGCCGCCAGCGTCGCGGTGATCGCCCGCATGCCGCCGACCGGGTAGTAGACGCCCAGCGAGGTGTCCATATGCGGAATCGCGCCGTAGACGGCCAACGCCTGCGCGGGTGCGGTCCCGGCGTAGAGAGCCTGAAAGGTGAACAGCCGCGCCAGCTTCGGATCGCCCAGGATGCGCTCGACCCGCGGGCCCAGCCGGCCGAACGCGCCCAGCCGCACCAGTTCCCACAGCGCCGCGCGCTTCTCGGGTATGCGGACCATATCGAGCGGGGAATCGAAATTGGTGTCCATGAACTGGTCGTAGGCGCCGGCGTAGATCCGGGCCAGCCAGTCCCGCAGGTTCCGATAGCGTTGTGCTTGTGCGTCTCCGCATGCGCGGCGCACCTCGGCCGCCATTCGCTCCGGATCCGGATACACCCCGATCACGCTGTCGTCGGCGAAATGCGCCTGGTAGGCGGGATCGAGTCGGTGGATCCGCAGTCCGTGGGCGGCGGTGTCGGTGCCGACCGCGGCCAGCGCCTCGTCGATGAGCCCGGGCAGGGTGAGAACCGTTGCGCCGGAATCGATCTCGTAGTCCGGCCCGCGATAGAGGCCGACTCGTCCGCCCGGATGATCGGCGCGTTCGAGCAGGGTCACCCGGCGCCCGGCTCCGGTCAGATACAGCGCCGCCGCCAGCCCGGACAGGCCGGCGCCCACGACGACGATCCGATCGCACCGTCCGGCAACGGTTTTCACGACACCCGCCTGGTCGCGGCCAGCGCCATCGCGCGCAGCCGATCGCCGGCCTCGGGGGTGACCGAGCTGGCCGCCAGCGCGCCGAGGCCGCGGTCGGTCAGTTCGGTGATGCGGCGCTCGACATCGTCGACGGCGCCGAGCCCGGTGATGAGGTCGCGCAACCGGGTGACCTGATCGGGAGCGAGGTCGGTGCCCAGCGACGAGCGCAACAGCCGCGCCGCGGCGGGATCGGTGGCGTCGGCGCGGCGCAGCGCCTCGGCGACCAGGACCGTGCGCTTTCCCTCGCGCAGGTCGTCACCCGACGGTTTGCCGGTGACGGCCGGATCGCCGAAGACGCCGAGCAGGTCGTCACGCAACTGGAACGCGATGCCGATATCGGTGCCGAACTCCCGGTAGGCGGCGATCAGCTCCGGATCGGCCCCGGCCAGCGCGGCGCCCAGATGCAGCGGCCGCTCCACAGTGTAGGCGGCGGTCTTGTACCGGTTGATCCGCAGCGCGGCGGCCACCGAATCGTCGGCGCCGGCCTCACCGTGCACGTCGAGCAGCTGGCCGCCCATCACCTCGGTGCGCATCGCCGCCCACACCGGCGCGAACCGCGCCCGGGCCGCGGCGTCCAGGCCGGCGGCGGCGACCATGTCGTCGGCCCACGTCAGCGCCAAATCGCCGATCAGGATCGCCACGCTCACTCCGAAATGCGCCGAATCGCCACCCCAGCCGTGGTCGCGGTGGCGATCTTCGAAGTCCACGTGCACGGTCGGGAAGCCGCGCCGGGTGCGCGAGGAGTCGATGATGTCGTCGTGGATCAGTGCGCACGCCTGCACCAGTTCCAGGGCCGCGCACGCGGTGAGCACCGATTCGGCCTGATCACCGGATGGATCGCCGCCCGCGCCGAGCCATCCGGTCCAGGCGAACGCCGGTCGGGTCCGTTTGCCGCCGCGCAGCACGAAATCCTCGAGGGCGGCCGTCGCGGAGATGACCACCGGCCCCAGTTCGGCGACCAGTTCGCGGCGGTCGGCGAAGAATCCGGTCAGCGCCTGTTCGACCGCGCGCACCAGCGCCGCGGAGTCGTTCGGCGCCGGACGTGCCGGGCTGGCCGGACCAACGGACAACGCAACCTCCAGGTAGTTCGTCGTATCGGCGAGCCGATGCCGGGTACGCCGGGGCGGCTCCGGCGTGCCGAGGATGTGGCCGGGGCGAGACCCTGTGTATGCACCGGCGACGGCTGCGGCGGTCCCGGCCGGTCGTCGCGGGGAAGTCGTATCGCGGCGTCCAGCGGCCCACCGTGAACCTTACTGCGTCGGTTCCGTCGCCCGACAGCGCCGTAGCCGGTGCGTGACCGGCACCGCATCGCATCGGACGGGCGAGATCGCGGCCGGTCGGCCGGTCCGTGCGCGACCGTCTCGTGGCGCTCGGGGTGGTCGGTCGGCGGAGCGCAGGCGGGTGGGGACCGCCGGCCCGGCGCCGTCGGGGCGGACGGTGGGCCGCGACACCGATGCACAGCTCCGGCCGCAGGCGCACCGGCCGCTGGACCGGCGCGGATCCGGGCCGGGCGGCCCGTCCGAAGAGGTCGTCCTACTACACTGGACCGGTGAGTTTCGACAATGTACGGGGACGATCGACCCCAGGCCGACCTTCCCGGACGCCGTCCGGAACTCCCTCCGTGGTGGGGCAGCTGGGCCGCCGCCCCGACGGCACCATCCCGTTCTCGGTGGAATTCAATCCGCCGCGCGATGCCGCGGCCGAGGCGCGGCTGTGGCGCGCCGCCCGTGAATTCGAGCGGATGCATCCGGCGTTCGTATCGATGACCTACGGGGCGGGCGGATCCACCCGCGATCGCACCGCGCGCATCACCGGGCAGCTGGCCCGCGAAACCACACTGCTGACCGTCGCGCATCTGACCGCGGTCGGGCACAGCGTGGCCGAACTGCGGTCCATCGTCGGCAGCTACGCCGATGCCGGCATCCGCAACATGCTCGTGCTGCGCGGCGACCCGCCGGGCGATCCGCTGGGGGAGTGGCGCAAACATCCCGACGGTGTCGAATACGCCGAGGAACTGGTCCGCATGGTCTGCGAGCTCGGCGACTTCCACGTGGGAGTGGCGTCGTTCCCGCAGGGCCACTACCGGTCTCCCGACCTGGAGCACGACACTCGTTATCTGGTCTCGAAACTGCGTGCGGGAGCGGAGTATTCGATCACGCAGATGTTCTTCGACGTGGAACACTATCTGCGCCTGCGGGATCGGGTCGCGGCCTACGACGCCGAACAGGGCGCCAAGCCCATCATTCCCGAGCTGATGCCGATCACCTCGCTGCGCACCGTGCAGCGGGCCGAGGAGTTGTCGGGCCGGCCGCTGCCCGCGCGGGTCATGCAGCGGCTCGAGCAGGCGGCCGGAAACGATCCGGAGGCCAATCGCAACGCCGTGCGCGCGGTGGGCATCGAGATCGCCACCGAGATCGGGCAGCGACTGATCGACGAGGGTGCGCCCTGCCTGCATTTCATCACCTTGAACTTCGCCAAGGCGACCACCGAGGTGCTCACCAACCTCGGCTATACGGTGACCCCGGCGGCCGTCAGCGCCTGATCGGCGTTTCGCGGGCGAGTTGCCGCGCATTCGCCTCCACCGGCGGTACCCTCTCGTGCACCGTGACGACGCGGAGGTCCCCGAGTCATGCTGTGCGGCCCGGCGGACCGACCCTGGTGCGGATGTTCCGCCGAACTCAGGAGAACCCCGATGGCCGTGGTGACCAGTCTCGTCCGTCTTTCCGCAGCGCTCACCGTGACCGGTGCGCTGACCTTCGCCGGCGCCGCCGCCGCGACCGCCGCCCCGCCCGACCCCGTCGCCACCATCGCTGCCGTGGGCCAGAACCCGGCGGCGGCGACGGATTTGCTGACCGCCTATCAGACCGCGGTCGAATCGCTGAAACAGCTGGGCATCCAGCCGTTCCTGTATCCGTCCGGGTCGGCGTTCTGCCAGGACGGCAGCACCCTCGGACTCGTCCCGGCGCTGGCCGGTGCGGTACCCGGGCCGTGGCCCAAGCTGGCGGTGCCGGTGCCCGGGCTGGATCTGTCCGCGGTGAAGGCCGGGCAGACGATGTTCGCCTTCGTCCCCTACGGCATGGGCCCCGACGGCGCCGACACCACCGGTATGCAGGTGGCCTGGTTCAACGTGTCCAACGGCCGCGGCGGATTCGCCGCGATGGGCCCGCTGTCCCAGGTCGTCGGCTCGATGGTGCCGCCGAATCTGCCGCCGGAGGTGCGCCCGGCGTTCGAGCAGGCGATCCGCAACTTCTTCCTGGCGGCGCTGCCGGTCGGCGGCGTGCGCGCGGTGCCGGTGGACACCGGCTCCGGAACGGTGCTGGCGGCGGTGTTCGGCACGGTCCGCAACGGCGCCAACACCTGCGCGTTCCTGCCGACGGTCGGCGTTACCTCGGTGCCCTGAGTTCGGCGCGCCCGGGCCGGGAACGGTCCGGGCCGTCCGGCACCGGGCGGCCCTTCCAGCGCAGCGCCCCGCGCCGATGCAGCAGCCACGACCGGCCCGACAGGCGCAGATACGCGCCGATCGACACCGGATGTGCCAGCGCCGCACCGATATCGGCGCCGCGCGGCAGCGTCCCGGATTCCAGTGAGCGGGCCAGCAGCCGGCTCGCGACACCCGCGCCGTAGCCCGCGACACCTATCCGCCGGATCCGGCCGCGACCGAACAGCGCGGCGAGGGCGGGCAGCACGTACGCGACCGCGGCCACCATATCCACCGCCAGGGCGCCGGCCGGGCCGCCGTAGGCCGACCACAGCCAGCGGGTGTAGCCGCCCTCGACTTCGGCCGCGCCGCGGTACATGCGGGTACTCGCCAGTGTCCCCGCCGCCGCCAGCACGGTGCGATGTCCGGCGCGGCGCAGCACCCGCGCCAGCGCCAGATCCTCGGTGATCGAACCGGCCACCGCCGCATGCCCGCCCACCGCGCGATAGACCGCGGTGTCGAAGACGAGAAACTGCCCGCAAGCCACCGCGGTCGACGGCCGCAGGCCGCGATCGGCGAGCCGCACCGGCAGCGTCGTGGCCCACGACCAGCACAGCAGCGGCTGCACCAGCGCCTCCGCGAGCGATCCCGCCCGCTGATACGGCCAGGGAGACACCGAACCCGCACCGCTGCGGCGCAATTCGCTCACCGCCGCGGCGATCGCCTGCGGGCGCAGCCGTACGTCGGCGTCGAGGAAGATCAGGACGCCGGGCGGCGGGTCGGCGGTGACACCCGCGAGTTCGGCCAGACGCGCGCAGGCCGCGTTCTTGCCGGTCCATCCGGGTTCGGGGTCGGTGTCGGCGGCGACCACGGTGAATCGATCGTCGTCACCGATCGCCTCGACGGCGGCCGCGAAGGTGCCGTCGGTGGATCCGTCGTCGAGGATCCAGATCCGCATGCGCGAAACACCTTGCTGGGCACGCAGATCCGCGATCAGTCGCGGTAGTCGTGGTGCTTCGTCGCGGGCCGGGATCGCGATGATCACCGGCTCGATCGCGGGGGTGGCATCGGCCCGCAGCCGCCGCATGCCGAGCCGGTTCACCAGTGCCATCGCACATCCCGCGCCGGCCACGATCGCGCCCGCCGTGACGAGCGGCTCGACGACCTTCCGCGCACCGAGCCGTGTCATGTGGCCGTTCCCGGCTGGGCCGAGACGGCGGAGGCGGTGCTCACGGACGCCCATCGTGGTCCCTGATCAGGCGTCCTGCTTCACCCGCGGACGCCACGGCGGCGTGGGGTTGCGATTCAGATACGCCAGCACCGCGACCATGGCGGCCACCGCGAGGGTGATGCCGCCGACGATGCCGGCCCATCCGGCGAAGGAGCGGGTGTTCGGGTCGGCGTAGTTGACCTCGGCGCGCACGGTGCTCACATCGCCGGCCGGCAGCTTCCACGAGACCGTCGAATCGCCCTGGCGAGTGCCGTTGGTGGTGGCCACCCGGGCCGGGAAGGCGACGGTGAACTGCACGTCGGAACCCTGCGGCGGAACGGATTTCAGGTCGACCCGGCCGGTGAGGGTGACCTTGTCACCGGTGCGGATGAACTGCAGGTTGAACATGCCCTGCGTCTGATCCGACAGCGCGCCCAGCTGCTGCACCTCGCCGAAGGTCAGGTCGTCGAAGTAGACCTGGCTGCCGACGTAGCCGTCCTGGCTGTAGGGCTCGACCCGGATCTTCGCGGCCAGGGTTTCGGGTGCCTTCAGCTCGGGGCCCTTGTCCTTGTCGTTGGCCGGGATCACGGCGGCCACCAGATGGCCGGACACGCGGTCGTTGGAAGACACGCCCATCGATACCTGGACCCGCAGGCAGCCGGTCAGCAACGGCGCCAGCAGCAGCGCCAGCAGGGCTACGGACCAGAGGCGATGACGCCGTGTTCGCCGCGGCGTGTGGGTCGACTCTGGCATCGATGGTGTCGGACTCGGCTGCACGGCACACATCGTGCCATGAGCCACAGTGATCGTCGGCACGCGACGGGCGTTTACGGCGGCGCGGGCAGCCGGTCGCGGTGCCGCGCCGCCCGCAGCACCCATACCGCCGTGGGTAGCGCCACCAGCCCGAGACCGATCAGGCCGTACCCCGCGGACGCGGGCAGATCCAGGAACACCGCATGGGCCAGGGCCGATCCGAACCAGGTCCACAACAGCACCGCGATCGGTACGGCGGGTCCGGCGCCGCGCGGTGCGCAGCGGCGTTCGAGCACGGCGAGCAGTGTCGCCATCAGGGCGCCGACTGCGAACCAGCCGACGTAGTTCGTATACGGGATATCGCCGATTCCCGGCAGGCCCGGGTGGGCCGAACACCAGGTCCACTGCCCGTCGGCCACCATCTGCGGGTCGAGGTAGAGGTCCCAGCCCACCGCCCCCACGGCCGTCGCGGCGATGCGGGTGGCGGTGCGGCGGCACAGCAGCCCGGTCGCCACCCAGATGGGGTAGAGACCGCCGACCCAGGCCACCGGCACGAGCAGCGGCACCTGCGCGAGATCGGGACCGAGCCGCCCGTGCGCGTAGTGGTAGCAGCCGAACGGGAATCCGCTTGCGGTGCCGATCATCTCGGCGACCGCGCCGACGCCGCCGACGATCATCGCGTAGCCGGCCGCCCAGCCGATGCCCCGGGCCACCCAGGCGTGCAGCAGTGCGGTGGCCGCCGACAGCGCGACGATCAGGATCGTCACCCGATCGCGCGCCGAGCCGTCGGTGAGGGGATAGGCGATCTGGGCCGCGACCCAGGCCACGGCGGTCACCGCCGGCCATTGCCGCGCCGTCATCGCCGAGTGAAGCGACCGCGGCGCAGCGATCGCAGCACCAGCCCCGCCGCGGTGCGCCCGCTGGCGCCCGACACTCCGCCGCCGGGGTGGGTGGAGGCGCCGGTCAGATACAGCCCGGGCGCCCCCGGCACCTTCTGTCCGGACAGTTCCGGAATCGGCCGCCAGAAGAACATCTGATCCATCGACATCTCCACATGCATGACATTGCCGCCGATGAGCCCCAATTCGGTCTCCAGATCGGCGGGTGTCTGCACATACCGCTGCCGCACCGAATCGGCGAAACCGGGTGCGTAGGAATCGACTTCGGCGATGATGCGGTCGGCCTCGCGCTCACCGTGCGCGCTCCACTCGCTGCCGTCGGCGAGCCGGTGCGGATGCCACTGCGCCCACAGTGACAGCTGATGTTCACCGGGCGGTGCGATCGTGGGGTCGAGGGCGCTGAAACTCATGGCCAGCACCACCGGACGCGGCGGCAGTTCCCCGGCCAGCGCGGCGGCGTGGGCGAGTCGCAACTGCCGTCGATCGGTCACCAGCAATTGCAGTCCGCGCGTCGACTCCTCCGGTGTGGCACCGGGGTATACGGGGAGGGCGGAGGTCGCGGTCCGCACGACCATGCCGATGCCGGGGCCGACCCGGATACGCCGCCGCCAGTCGGCGAGTACGGTGTCGTCGAATCCGCCGCGCCGCAACAACTCCAGGGTGGTGAGCACGTGTGTGCCGGAAATCACGGTGCGGGCGGACAGGTCGCGGCCGCTCGCCGTGCGCACCCGCCAGCCCTCGCCCGAGCGGCGCAGTTCGGTTACCCCGTCACCGGCTGAGACGGTGCCACCGTCGGCGCGCAGCCGCGCCACGAGTGCCGTGGTGAGCGCACCGCTCCCGCCGACCGCGCGGCCGGGCGGGAGCGTGTGCATCAGGGCGGCGAAACCGGCCATCGGCGCGGTGCCGGGTTCCGACATCGGCGGTCCGGACTGCGCGCCGAACCAGGCCAGCGCCGCCTTCAGCCGTTCGTCGTCGAACCAGCTGTCCAGCAAGGCATCTCCGGACTGCAGGAATTCACGTGACAGCGCGCTGCCGCCGGCCCGGGCGTCGAGGCCCCAGAACGCGCGCAGGAACCGGCCCGGTGTCGGCGCGCCGCCGAACGCCCGCATCACCCGCTGGGCCCGGGGACCCCAGGTTCGGACGAACCTCCGGTAGGCCTCGGCCTCGCGGGGGCCGCAGGCCCGTTCGATCGAGGCGCAGGTGCGGTCGACATCGCGGTGGAAGACGATCGGCTGGGCATCCGAGCCCACCGGTGCGGGGGCGAAAGCCCAAGGGTCGCAATCGATGTAGCGCAGGCCGAACTTCTCCAGCTCGAGTTCCTCGATGATGCCGGTGTGGCGGATCATGATGTGCGCCGAGGAACCGCGGTCCATGAGATGGCCCGGGAAGCGCTCGACCGTCGACACCGCGCCACCGAGCACCTCGTCGCGCTCGAGTACCTCGACCGGATGTCCCGCGCGTGCCAGATAGCAGGCCGCGACCAGTGCGTTGTGGCCGGAGCCGAGAACCAGTGTCGTCACTGTTCGGGCGTCCGTAACGGCAGCCGGCGGCCGAGCACGGCGAAGCGCCGGGTATCGCCGGAGAAGACGAAATGCCGGACCACATCGGTGAATCCCTGCCGGCGATACAGCCGCCAGGCGCGGTTGGCCTCGTGGTCGACCTCCGGGGTGGACAGCAGCACCGCCGCCTCCGTGCGCTGCTCGAGCAGCCGTACCAGCAGGGTCTCGCCGATGCCGCGGCCCTGAGCGGACGGATGGACGTGCAGTTCGGTGAGTTCGAAGTAGTCCGACAGCAGGGCCCGCGCGGTCTGCTCCGGCCAGCCCGAGCGGCGCATGCCGGTGTGGACCTGCTGATGCCACCACTGGTGCGGCGCGCCGCGATAGCCGTAGGCGATCGCCACGATCGGCGCGGTACGCAGATCGACCTGGCCGCTGTCGTCGGGGACCACCGCGGCGACGGCCTGCCAGCCCGGCCGGGTGGTGTGTTCGGCCCACATCGGGGCGCGGTGGTGTTCGGTGCCGCGTGGATAGTCCATCGCCGCGACGTACACGGCGAGGGCGTCGTGCAGCCGGTGGCGCAACGTCGCTGCCGAGAGGTCGACGACGACGGGCGCGGGGGTGTGGCGGGGCCTGACGGCGGTCATGAGCGGGGAGCCATATCTTCGGGGCCGTCTCTGTCTGTCGAAGGTGTCTGTGGTGTCGGGGGCGGGCGTCGGAGTTGGGTGCGTGGGGTGCGGGGGTCCCCATCCAGGGTGCGCGGCGCGCGTTCGGCGCGAAAGTCTGTCGGTGGTCGTCTCTATATTCACATTCAATTGAAACGTTCGAATACCTGTTCGGTTCGGCACGGTCGACCGGGCGCGGTATGCGAAATGTGGAGGTGTCGAGATGGCTGGTCGGATGGACGATCCACGACGTGCCGGCCGAGCGGGCGGACTGCTCGACCGGGCGGACACGATGGTGCAGCAGGCCTGGGCCGAACCCGATCCGCGTGAGCGGCTGCGCAGCGCCTACCTCGCGGCGCTGCGCGGGGCCGGGGCGGTGCTGGCCGCGACCGGTGCCGACCGCGCACCGCGGGCCCGCTCCCGCAACGCCTGGGTGCTGATGCAGCAGGCCGCACCGGAATTCGTGATGTGGTCGGACTACTTCAGTTCCTTCTCCGAGACCCGTGCCGCGCTCGAGGCCGGACTGGACCGGGCGATCAGCGATACCCAGGCCGACGAGTTCGCCTCGCGGGTGGAGGCATTCCTGCGCGATGTGGAGGATGCGCTGGCGATCACGGCGGCCCGGTTGCGTCCCGCGCCGGGCTGGCTCGCCGACGGTACGGCGTGAACATCGGCGAGTAGGTGGTAGCGCACTGATCGAACTCGTATCATTGGTGGCAGTAGCCGCCAAGGTCGGCTACTTGTCGTCTACCCGGAGGCGACAACCAGGACCTAGTGCCGGGGGAGGTACCGTGCCACTCTCCGAGCACGAGCAGCGCATGCTCGAACAGATCGAGAGCGCGCTCTATGCTGAGGACCCTAAATTCGCCTCGACCGTGCGTGGTGGTCGGCTTCGCTCTGCCACCGGAAGACGCAGACTTCAGGCGGCCGCGCTCTTCGTCCTCGGCCTCGTTCTTCTCATTGCGGGAATCGCCCTGCCCGTCAAGCCCGGCGGATTCCCCATCATCAGCCTGCTCGGCTTCATCGTGATGTTCGGCGCGGGTGTGCTGTTGCTGCTGGGCGGCTCGGGTATGACCAAGAGCGGCCGAGGCAGCGGCGACGCCCCCTCCGGTCCCGGTGGCATTCCCGGCCGTGCGGCAAAGGGTAAGCAACGCAAGGCCGGTGGCTTCTCCGCCCGCATGGAAGATCGGTTCAGGCGCCGCTTCGAGCAGGACAGCTGAGCCTCCGCTCGCGTCCGCGGGAGCGGAGGCGAGCGGCCGAATGTGGTTGCGCGATGATTGCCGTGCCCAGCGGCGAGTAGCCGACAACTGAACCGCCTCGAACGACACGCCGTGATGTGCGGCGTGTCGTTTTTCTTTCGCGGAGTGATCCGGATCGCGTTCACGGGGTGGCGGATTCGTCGGTCCCCGCATTTCCCCACCTTTCCCCACGCCCGGTCCCCACTCTCGCCCACCACCGGCTGGGGCCGCTCCCAGCTGCGGGTTTGCTGATGGTTGTCGGGCTGCCCGGCTCGCCGGCGGCGCGTGTCGGGGGAACTCGACGAAATCTCCCCACCGCGGTGATAGCTGAGTTGACCTGCTCAATCCCCGAGCCGGGGACCGAGATCACCGCGGCTTTCGATTGAAAGTGGGGGAAAGTGGGGTAATGTGGAGCGCGCACTGATAAGAGCGCCGACCAGACGAGGTGATCGAGCGGGAGGTGTCGAGACTGTGTTTCTCGGTACCTACACGCCTCGCCTGGACGACAAAGGGCGACTGACGTTGCCTGCGAAGTTTCGCGACGAACTGGCGGGAGGGTTGATGGTCACGAAAGGTCAGGACCACAGCCTTGCCGTCTATCCCAAAGAAGAGTTCACCGCCCTGGCGCGGCGAGCCGCGGCGGCGTCCCGAAGCAACCCGCAGGCAAGGGCTTTCGTTCGTGCCTTGGCGGCGTCCACGGACGAGCAACGTCCCGATGGACAGGGCCGGATCACGTTGTCGGCCGAACATCGCCGCTACGCGAATCTGTCCAAGGACTGCGTGGTGATCGGCTCGGTCGATTTGCTCGAGATTTGGGACAAACAGGCGTGGGATTCCTACCTCGCCGAGCACGAGGAGGACTACTCGCTGGCAGGAGACGAGTCGCTGGGCGGAATTTTCTGATCCGAGACAGGCGAGTGCCCTGCGGCCTCTGCCCGGCACGGACCCTGACGTACTTCCCCAACGCCAGGTGCCGTGTTCGGTCAGAGACCCCGGGGCATTGGCTGTCCACTCGTTAGACCATCCACCCGTCGCAAGCACCGTGAGCCAGGATCCGGGAGGTCGAGGTGAACCATGACAGCGACCGCCCCCGCCATGTTCCGGTTCTTTTGCGTCGTGCCGACGAAATCCTCGGCCCCGCACTGGAATCCGGCGGAGTCCTCGTCGACGCCACGCTCGGTTTGGGCGGGCATGCCGAACATTTCCTGCGGACCTATCCCGCGATCCGCCTGATCGGGCTGGATCGCGATACCGAGGCGCTGCGCCTGGCTGGCGAGCGGCTCGCGCCCTTCGCCGATCGAATCACGCTGGTGCACACCAGATATGACGGCCTGCCCGGCGCGCTGCGCCAGGCCGGGCTGCCCGAACGAGGCTCCGTGCGCGCGGTGCTGATGGATCTCGGTGTGTCCTCGATGCAGCTCGACGAGGCCGAGCGGGGCTTCGCCTATTCGGTGGACGCCCCGCTGGACATGCGGATGGACCCGACGTCCGACCTCACCGCGGCGGATGTGCTCAACACCTACAGCCACGGCGATCTGGCCCGGATCCTGAAAACCTATGGCGAGGAACGCTTTGCGGGCCGGATCGCGAGTGAGATCGTCCGCCGGCGCGCGCAGCGCCCGTTCACGACCAGTGCCCAACTGGTGGAACTGCTCTACGACGCGATCCCGGCGGCAACCCGGCGCACCGGCGGGCACCCCGCCAAACGCACCTTCCAGGCCCTGCGGATCGAGGTCAATCGCGAACTCGAGTCGCTCGAGGCCGCGGTGCCGGCGGCATTGGCGGCGCTGGAGGTCGGCGGCCGGATCGTCGTCATGTCCTACCAGTCGCTGGAGGACAAGGTCGTCAAACAGATCTTCGCGCAGGCCTCGGCCTCGCGCACACCATTGGACCTGCCCGTCGAATTGCCCGGCATGGGACCGGAATTCGCGATTCTGACCAGGGGCGCGGAGAAGGCGAGCGAAACGGAGATCGAGGAGAACCCACGCGCGGCGCCGGTGCGCATGCGGGCCGCGGAGCGAATACAGGCGGCCGGGTGACAGCGATCCGGCGACGGGGGTATTGCCGGTTCGGCAGCACTACGACGGGCAGTCCCACAGGAAATCGGTAGGGGAGGCAGGAATATGAGCGTGCGGACACGGGTGGACGCACCACAGCGGACGCAGCGGTCCGCGCCGCGGCGAGCGCACAGCGCCGACCGCGTGAAATCCGGTGCGGCCCAACGCGCCTATGCGCGCCGGCGCAATCGGGCGGGGGAGCGCGTGCTTCCGCCGCTGCCCCGGCGCGCCGGGTCGATGATGGCCGGGCGGCTGCCGTTCGTGGCGGCGATTCTCGCCCTGCTCGGCTGCGGTCTGCTCGCGACCCTGGTGCTGACCACGCATGCCGCCGAGGACAGCTATCAGCTCAGCGACGCCCGCCGCATCAACCGGCAGTTGCTCGACGAGCGCGCGGCACTGCAGCGTGAGGTGGAGGCCGCCGACTCGGCGCCCGAACTGGCCAACCGCGCACGCGAGCTGGGCATGATCCCGGCCAAGGATCCCGCCCGCCTGCTCGTGGCTCCCGACGGTTCGGTGACGGTGGTCGGCAAGGAGACACCGGCCGAGGGCGCGCCGGTGCCGCCGCTGAACACGACTCCCGCCAAGCCGGGTGCGCTGCCGCCGAAACTCGCTCAGGCTCAAGGGGAACGGCTGGTCCCGGTGACCACGACCCCCGCCCCGCCGGCTCCCGCTCCCGGTCCGGCCGATCAGAATCCGCCCCCGGCGCCGACGACGACAGCGCCGCATCCGCCGGCCCAGCCGACGCAGGTTCCGGCACCGGTACAGGCCGCACCGGCGGCGCCGGCCGCACCTCCGGCCGGGACTCAACCGGCGGCACAGGCGGCCCCGGCCGCACCCGCTGCCGAACCGGAGCCCGCGGCGCAGGCGGCGCCGGTCGCACCCGCGGGTATCCAACCGACGGCACCGGCCGGTCCGCCCGCGCCCGTAGCACCCGCCGCGCAGCCGGCCGGCACTCAGCCGGTGGTCCAGGCGGCACCCGAGGGGGCCGATCGATGACCGGCCGCGGCGGAGGCAGAACCGGCGGAGGTGCCACGGGACGCGGCCGGGCGGGTGTGCGATCCACACCCGCCCGGCCGCGCCGCGCTCCCCGCCCGCGGGCGGGTTCGCGCGCGGATGCCTCCACGCGGCTGCGGTTCGGAGTCGGGCGCGTCCTCATGCTGGTGGCGCTGCTCGTCGTCGCGATGCAATTGCTCTGGCTGCAAACGTTTTCCGCGCCCAACCTGTCGGCCGAGGCGGCCAGCCAGCGCACGGTGCATCAGACCGACTGGGCGCAACGCGGCGCCATCCTCGATCGGGACGGCCGCAGGCTCGCGTTCACCGTCGTGACCAAGAAGCTCAACTTCCGGCCGGTGGCCGTGCGCAAGGATCTGGCCGACGCGCGGGCGAAGAGCGACAAGGCGCCCGAGGTCGACAAGCGGCTGGAGGAGATCGCCAAGACGATCCACGAGAAGCTGGGCAAGGACGCGCCCCCCGAAGCGGAACTGCTCGCCAAACTGCGCAGCGACGACCAGTTCACCTATCTGGCCTACAACGTCGACTCCCGGGTCGCCGACGAGATCACCGAGAAGTTCCCCGAAGTGGGGACCGAACGTCAGGACACGCCGGTCTATCCGGGCGGCGCGCTGGCGGCCAACGTGGTGGGCGCGACCGGCTGGGACGGGCACGGCCAGGTGGGGCTCGAAGCGTCGATGGACGCGACGCTGGCCGGCACCGACGGTTCGCACACCTACGATCGCGGCTCCGACGGGGCGGTCATCCCCGGCAGCGAGCGCGACAAGGTGCCCGCGGTCAACGGCTCCGATGTCGAACTGACCCTCGACTCCGATCTGCAGTACTACGTGCAGCAGCAGGTCCAGGAGGCCAAGGACAAATCCGGCGCGCAGGACGCCTCGGCGGTGGTGCTGGACGCCCACACCGGCCAGGTGCTGGCCATGGCCAACGACAACACCTTCAATCCGGCGCAGGATCCGAAGTTCTGGGCCTCGGCCGATATCGGCAATCCGTCGGTGACCAATGCCTACGAGCCCGGTTCGGTGAACAAGATCATCACCGCGGCGGCCTCCATCGAGTACGGCCTGACCAATCCGGACGAGGTGCACCAGGTCCCCGGTGAGATCCACATGGGCGGCGTGGTCGTGCACGACGCGTGGTCGCACGGCGTGATGCCCTACACCACTACCGGCATCTTCGGTAAGTCGTCGAATGTGGGCACGCTGATGCTCGCGCAGCGAGTCGGTGAGGACCGCTTCGCGGATATGGTCAAGCGTTTCGGCCTGGGGCAGCGCACCGGTGTCGGACTGCCCGGCGAGAGCGGCGGCATCGTGCCACCGCGCGACCAGTGGTCCGGCTCGACGTTCGCGAATCTGCCCATCGGACAGGGCCTTTCGATGACCCTGCTGCAGATGACCGGGATGTACCAGGCCATCGCCAACGACGGTGTGCGGATCCCGCCGCGCATCGTCAAGGACGTGATCGGCCCCGACGGGCACCGCACCGGCGAACCGCAGCCGGACGGCGTGCGGGTGGTGAGCCCGCAGACCGCGAGTACGCTGCGGCAGATGTTCCAGGCCGTGGTGCAGCGCGATCCGATGGGTTATCAGCAGGGTACGGGCGCGCCCGCGGCGATCGAGGGCTATCAGATCGCAGGGAAGACCGGAACCGCGCAGCAGATCGACGACAAATGCCAGTGCTATTCCAGCGATCGCTACTGGATCACCTTCGCCGGGATCGCCCCGGCCGACAATCCGCGCTACGTCATCGGCATCATGTTGAACGCCCCCGTGCGCAGCACCGACGGTAGTGGCGGGCAGTCGGCGGCGCCGCTGTTCCACAGCATCGCCTCCTGGGCGCTGCAGCGCGATCGGATTCCGCCGTCCACCGTGCCGCCGAAACAGCTTGTGCTCCAGGCGATGTAGTGGTGTGTGCGCCTGAATGTCCGGTTTCGGAACCGTGGGTGTCCGTCTGCGGCCCGCCGCACGGGCGGGTGCGGGCGCGGTGAGTCCGGGGACCCGGTGCGCGCGAGGCGGCCACGCTGCGTGGCCGTCGATCGCCCACAGGTAACCTGACTCCCCGACCCCGAATCTCGACCCGATGCACAGATGTGCGCCCACGAAAGGAGCCTGGTGCCCGTGCAGCCCAGCCCGCAGGTGCTTCGCCCCGCCGTTGCGTTGTCGACGCCGGTGCAGGCCGTTGCCGAACTGACCGGTGCGCGGCTGAACTCCGGCGACCCGGCCGGGATCGAGATCACCGGCATCGAACAGCGCTCGAACGCCGTGCAGCCCGGTGACCTGTTCGCAGGTCTGGCCGGCGCCAAGGCCCACGGCGCCCGCTTCGCCGCCGACGCCGTGGAGCGCGGCGCGGTCGCGGTGTTCACCGACGCCGCGGGGGCGGAGCTGATCGGCGAACTGGATGTGCCGGTGCTCGTGCACGACGATCCGCGCGCGGTACTGGGCGAACTGTCGGCGGCTGTGTACGGTCACCCCTCGCGGCGACTACAGGTCATCGGCATCACCGGCACCTCGGGCAAGACCACCACCTCGTATCTGGTGGAGGCGGGCCTCACCGCGGCCGGGCTGTCCACCGCGCTGATCGGCACGATCGAGACGCGGATCGCGCGGCGCGTCGATCCGAATCCGGAGGAGACCGCGGCCGGTGCGAGCGCCGCCGTCGAGTACCGCCGGGTGCCCAGCGCGCTGACCACACCGGAGGCGCCGCAGCTGCACGCGATGTTCGCGCTGATGGTGGAACAGGGCGTGCAGGCCGTGGTGATGGAGGTGTCCAGCCACGCGCTGGCGCTGGGCCGCGTGGACGGTGTGCACTTCTCCGTCGGCGCGTTCACGAATCTGTCGCAGGATCACCTGGACTTCCACGCCGATTTCGAGGACTACTTCGCCGCCAAGCGCCGGCTGTTCGTCCCGGATCCGGGCGCGCCGCAGCGACAGGTCGCGGCCGACACCTGTGTGATCTGCGTGGACGACGCCTGGGGCCGGCGGCTGGCGCGGGAGGCGGGCGGGCGAGCCCGGGTCGTCACCGTGGCGACCGCGGACTGCCCGACCGGGGAGACCGAACCGGAATGGACGGTGACCGGCGCCGCCGCGCTGGCCGACGGCGGGCAGCAGTTCACCGCGATCGGTCCCGCGGGTGAGATTTCGGCGCGGCTGCGGCTGCCCGGGCGCTACAACATCGCCAACGGCCTGCTCGCGATCGCGGTGTGCGCCGCGGCGGGTGTCGACGCGGCGGTGGCGGCCGCGGCGCTGGGCGAGGTGGATGTGCCCGGCCGGATGCAGCGGGTGAACGCGGGACAGGATTTCCTGGCCCTCGTCGACTACGCGCACAAGCCGGCCGCGGTGGAATCGGTGATCGCGACGCTGCGCCGGCATCTGCGCGACTCCGGCGGCCGCCTGGCCGTGGTCGTGGGCGCCGGTGGCGATCGCGACGCCGGTAAGCGGCCGCTGATGGGCGCCACCGCGGCGCGCGGCGCGGATCTGCTGGTCATCACCGACGACAATCCGCGCACCGAGGATCCGGCCGAGATCCGCGCCGCGATCCGCGCGGGCGCGCTGGGCATCGCCGAGGCCGAACGCGGTGAGGTGCGCGAGATCGGCGATCGGGCCGCCGCCATCGCCGCCGCCGTGGATTGGGCACGGCGGGGGGATGTGGTGCTGGTGGCAGGTAAGGGACACGAGACCGGGCAGGAGATTGCGGGTGTGAAGTATCCGTTCGACGACCGTGAGGTGCTGGGACAGGCCCTGGAACGTAAAACGAAAGACCTGACGGTTTCATGATCGAAATGACTCTGCGGGAGATCGCCGAGATCGTCGGCGGCACGCTGCACGATGTGGGCGATCCCGCGGTGACGGTGACCGGTGCGGTCGAATTCGATTCGCGCCGAATCAATTCCGGCGACCTGTTCCTGGCCCTGCCGGGGGAGCATGTCGACGGGCACGACTACGCGGGCAAGGCCGTGGCCTCGGGTGCGGTGGCGGTGCTGGCGGCGCGGCCGGTCGGCGTGCCGGCGATCGTGGTCGAACCCTTCGCCCCCGCGGCCGGCGCGTCGGCGAATCGTTCCTATGTGCTGGCCCACGACACCGACGGCTCGGGCGCCGCGGTGCTGGCGGCGCTGGCGAAATTGGCGCGGGCGAGTGTGCACCGGCTGGCCGTCGCCGGCCTGAACGTGGTCGGGGTGACCGGTTCGGCCGGAAAGACCTCCACCAAGGACCTGCTGGCGCGGGTGCTCGCGCCGTTGGGCGCGGTGGTCGCCCCGCCCGGATCCTTCAACAACGAACTGGGCCATCCGTGGACGGCGCTGCGCGCGGGAGCCGACTCCCGCTTCCTGGTGCTGGAACTGTCCGCGCGCGGTCCGGGCCATATCAAGGCGCTGACCGAGATCGCACCCCCGCGGATCGGTGTCGTCCTCAACGTCGGCACCGCGCACCTGGGTGAATTCGGCGGCCGGGACGCCATCGCGCAGGCCAAAGGCGAACTGGTGGAAGCGCTTCCGCCCACCGGCGTCGCGGTGCTCAACGCCGACGACCCGCGGGTGGCGGCCATGGCCGAGCGGACCCGGGCCCGGGTGGTGACCTTCGGTCAGGCGTCCGGCGCGGACGTTCGGGCCACCGACATCGTGCTCGACTCCGAGGCGCGGGCGCGATTCACCCTGCACGCCAACGGGTCTCACGCCGAGGTGCATCTGGCGGTGTACGGCGAGCATCAGATCTCGAACGCGCTGGCCGCGGCCGCCGTGGCGCTGGAATGCGGTGCGGATCTCGACACCGTGGCCCGGGCCCTGGCCGGTGCGACGGTCGATTCGGCGCACCGGATGGATGTGCGGACCCGGGCCGACGGGGTCACCGTCGTCGACGACTCCTACAACGCCAATCCGGATTCCATGCGCGCCGCGCTCAAGGCGCTGGTGTCGATGTCGCGCGCCGGCGGTACGCCGGATGCGCCGCGTGGCCGGCGCAGCTGGGCGGTCCTGGGCGAAATGGCCGAACTGGGCGAGGAATCGGTCGTCGAACACGACACCATCGGACGGCTCGCGGTGCGGCTGGACGTCGACCGGCTGATCGTGGTCGGCACCGGGCGCCCGGCCCGCGCGCTGCACCAGGGCGCGGTCATGGAAGGCTCGTGGGGCGAGGAATCGATCCTCGTACCCGATATCGAATCCGCGATCGCCCTGCTGGACAACGAGATCGCGGCCGGTGACGTGGTACTGGTCAAAGCGTCGAACTCCGCCGGTCTGTGGGCGGTGGCGCAGCACGTGCTCGCATCGGGTGGGCAGGGCACGGAGGCAGCTGGATGAGGCAGATTCTGTTCGCGGCGGGGATCGCGCTGGCGGTATCGATCCTGCTGACGCCGCTGCTGATCCGCATGTTCGCCCGGCGCGGATTCGGCCAGGAAATCCGCATCGACGGCCCCGAGAGTCATCAGGCCAAGCGCGGCACCCCGACCATGGGTGGCGTCGCGATCCTGATCGGCATGTGGGCCGGATATCTGGGCTCGCATCTGATCGGGATCGGCTATCACGCCGACGGGCCCTCGGTCTCGGGTCTGCTGGTTCTCGGTCTGGCCACCGCGCTCGGCGTGGTCGGCTTCATCGACGACTTCATCAAACTGCGCAAACAGCGCAACCTCGGCCTGACCGCCGCCGGTAAGTACATCGGCCAGCTCGGCGCCGCGGTGATCTTCGGAGTGCTCGCGCTGCAGTTCCGCGGCGCGGGCGGGCGCACCCCGGCCAGCCGGCATCTGTCGTACGTGCGCGAGATCAACACCGTCTCGATGAGCGTGATCATCTTCCTGGCGTTCGTCTGCCTGGTCGTGGTCGCGTGGTCGAACGCGGTGAATCTGACCGACGGCCTGGACGGCCTGGCCGCGGGTTCGATGAGCCTGGTGCTGGGCGCCTACGTGATCATCACGTTCTGGCAGTACTACCACGCCTGCGAGTTCAAGGCCGAGGCCGGCTGCTACAACGTGCGCGATCCGCTGGATCTGGCGCTGGTGTGTGCCGCGGGCGCGGCCGCGTGCGTCGGATTCCTGTGGTGGAATGCGGCTCCCGCCAAGATCTTCATGGGCGATACCGGTTCGCTGGCCCTCGGTGGCCTGCTGGCCGGATTGTCGATCACCACCCGCACCGAACTGCTCATGGTCGTGATCGGCGCGCTGTTCGTCGCCGAGACCGTGTCGGTGGTGCTGCAGGTGGCGGTGTTCCGGACCACCCGCAACCGGCTGTTCAAGATGGCGCCGTTCCATCACCATTTCGAGTTGAGCAAATGGGCGGAGACGACGGTCATCATTCGGTTCTGGCTGCTCGCCGGAATCGCGGCGGCGGTGGGTCTGGGCTTGTTCTACAGCGAATACCTCTCTCAGGTCGGGTAAGCAGCGATGGTCGAACATACTCCGCGGGCCCTGCGATCACCGGGTCCCATGCTCGAATTTCTGCGTGGCCGTGACGTTCTCGTCGCGGGATGGGGGGTGTCGGGCCGCTCACTGATCGAGCCGCTGCGCGATATCGGCGCCCGCCCCGTCGTCACCGACGCCGGGGAGAAGGCGATGGCCGAGGCCGCCGAACTCGGCCTCGACACCGCCACCGCGGCCGAACTCGTCGAACCCGGTGCGCTGGAACGGTTCGCGCTGGTCATCACCAGCCCGGGCTGGCGGCCGGGTTCGCCGGTGCTGGTCTCCGCGGTCACCGAGGGCGTTCCGGTCTGGGGCGATGTGGAATTCGCCTGGTGGGTGGATCAGGCCCGGCTCTACGGTCCGGTGCGCAAATGGCTGGTGATCACCGGAACCAACGGTAAGACCACCACCACCCAGATGACCCACGCCATCCTGCGCGCGGCCGGATTGCCCAGCGTCGCCTGCGGCAATATCGGGCTGCCGATCCTGGACGCGCTGCGCCGCACCCCGGGACCGCAGATCCTCGCGGTCGAGCTGTCGTCGTTCCAGCTGCACTGGGCGCCGTCGGTGCGCCCGGAGGCAGGTGTGGTGCTGAATGTGGCCGAGGATCATCTGGATTGGCACGGCGGCCTCGACGCCTACGCCGCGGCCAAGGCGCGTGCCCTGACCGGACGGGTCGGCGTGGTCGGCCTCGACGACCCCGTCGCCGCCGCGCTGGCGCGAAAGTCCAAGGCGCGCCGCACCGTCGGATTCCGGATCGGGGTGCCTGCCGACGGCGAACTCGGCGTGGTCGACGGTAAATTGCTGGACCGCGCCTTCACCAAGGCCGCGATCCTGGCCGAGGTCGGCGACATCAGCCCGCCCGGACCCGCCGGTGTCGCCGACGCGCTGGCCGCGGCCGCGCTGACTCGCGCCATCGACGTGGCCCCGCAGTTCGTCAAGGAGGGCTTGGCCGAGCACAAGGTGGGCCCACATCGCGCCGCCTTCGTGCGGGAACTGGCGGGAGTCGGATTCGTCGACGATTCGAAGGCGACCAATCCGCACGCCGCGCGGTCGTCGATCCTGGCGCATCCGCAGGTGGTGTGGATCGCCGGTGGTCAGCTCAAGGGCGCCCATATCGACGATCTGATCGAGGAGGTCGCCGAGCGTCTCGTCGCCGCGGTGGTTTTCGGTCAGGACGCGCCGGTCATCGCGGCGGCAATGGCGCGACACGCGCCGGATGTCCCGGTGGTCGAGCTCGGTTCGGGTGACGATGCACAGATGAGCGGGGAACCCTCCACGGCCTCTCTGGTCGCCGAGATCGACGGCGCCGACGCGGTGATGGCCCGCGCGGTACGCATCGCTGCCGGATACGCGGGGCGCGGTGACACCGTCCTGCTCGCCCCGGCCGCGGCCTCCCTGGACATGTTCGCCGACTACACCCACCGCGGCCGCAGTTTCGTGGCGGCGGTGCAGGCCCTGGACGAGAGAGATATCGGGAGCCAGCAGTGACGAAACCGGCGCGCAAGCCCGTGGGCACCTGGTTCGGTGCCTGGCTGGCGCGCCCGCTGGCCGATTTCCACCTGGTCGTCACCATCGCCACCCTGCTCACAGTGCTCGGGCTGGTGATGGTGCTGTCGGCGTCCAGCGTGGAGGCCTACGCCGACGGCGGTTCGGCGTATTCGCTGTTCATGCAGCAGGCGTTCTTCGCGGCACTCGGCGCGGCGCTGTTCTACGTGGCGCTGCGGATCCCGATGCGGGTGCTGCGGCAGCTGTCGTTCCCGTTGTTCGCGGCGTCGGTGCTGTTGCTGGTGCTGGTGCTGATTCCCGGCATCGGTTCGCAGGTGCAGGGATCGCGGCGCTGGTTCGACCTCGGATTCGTCTCGGTGCAGCCGTCGGAGATCGTGAAGGTCACCCTGATCCTGTGGGGTGCGCACCTGCTGGCGACCCGCCGCAGCGACCAGACCGGCTACAAGGACATTCTGGTGCCGCTGGTGCCGGCCGGTCTGCTGGTCTGTCTGCTGATCGTGCTGGAACCGAACCTGTCGACGACCATCGCGGTCGGCCTGGTGCTGGTCGCGCTGCTGTGGTTCGGCGGGTTGCCGGTGCGGCTGTTCGTGACCATCGCCGTCTCGGGTGCGGTCGCGGCGGGAATTCTGGCGCTGTCGGCCGGCTATCGCTCCGATCGCATGCGCGCGTTCTTCAATCCCGGCGACGATCCGCAGGGCATCGGCTATCAGGCGCGCCAGGCGCTGTTCTCCCTCGCCGACGGCGGGATCTGGGGGCGCGGGCTCGGCCAGAGCCGGGCCAAGTGGAGTTATCTGCCCAACGCGCACAACGACTTCATCTTCGCCATCATCGGCGAGGAACTCGGATTTCTCGGATGTGCCTTGGTGCTGGGCCTTTTCGCGCTGTTCGTCTTCGTCGGCCTGCGCATCGCCAGCCGGTCGGCCGATCCGTTCCTGCGATTGCTGACCGCGGCCGCCACCACCTGGATCACCGGGCAGGCGCTGATCAACATCGGTTACGTGGTGGGTCTGCTGCCGGTGACGGGCCTGCAGTTGCCGCTGGTGTCGGCCGGTGGTTCGTCGCTGGCGATCACCTTGATGATGTTCGGCCTGATCGCGAGCGCGGCCCGGCACGAACCCGAGGCGATCGCCGCGTTGAAGGCCGGGCAGGACGGGCGGTTCAGCCGGTTGCTGCGGCTGCCGATCCCGGAAACCTACGCACCCGCTCGCGCCGGCCGGGCCCGCGCGGTCTCCGGCCCGCGCCGGCGGGAACTGCCGCCGGCGCGCAAGCGGTCGGACAAATCCGGTCGGTCGCGCGGCGCGGGCACGTCCCGCGGGGCCGCTCAGGCGCGGGGTGGGGGTGCGGCGATACCCCGGCGGTCGATAGATTCGGATTCGGCACGACGACGCAGCGCCGACGCCGGACGGCGGGAGGCGCGTGGAGCGTCGTCGTGGCGCACGACCCGGGCCTGGGAGCCCAGCTATCCGATGACACATGCGAGAGAACGAGGTAATTCGAGGTGACAACCGGCGAGAGCGGCGGCACGACGGGTTCCGGGCAACGGACGCTCTCGGTGATCGTCGCCGGTGGGGGCACGGCCGGGCATATCGAACCCGCGATGGCGGTCGCGGACGCACTGCGCCGGCTGGATCCCTCGATCCGGATCACCGCACTGGGCACCCAGCGCGGGCTGGAGACGACGCTGATCCCTGAACGCGGCTATCCGCTGGAGCTGATTCCGCCGGTCCCGCTGCCGCGTAAACCCACCGCCGACCTGCTGCGCCTGCCCGGCCGGGTCCGCGCCGCGGTCGCCCGCACCCGCGCGGTGATCGACGCGGTCGAGGCCGATGTGATCATCGGATTCGGCGGCTACGTCTCGGTGCCCGCCTACCTCGCGGCCGGTGGGGGAGTGCTGCGGCGCTCGCGCCGGGTGCCGCTGGTGGTGCACGAGGCCAATGTGAAGGCCGGGATCGCGAACAAGCTCGGCGCCCGCCGCGCGGCGCGTGTCCTCGCCGCCGTGCCGAATTCGGGTGTGCACGCACGTGGGCGCGCCGACGCCGAGGTGGTCGGAATTCCGGTGCGCGACTCGATCGCCACCCTCGACCGGGCCGGATTGCGCAACCAGGCCCGCGACCACTTCGGCCTGCCCCAGCAGGGGCCGGTGCTGCTGGTCTTCGGTGGCTCCCAGGGCGCGCGCCGGTTGAACGAGGCGGTGTCCGGCGCGGCCGCGCAACTGCTGGCGGCCGGTATCTCGGTGCTGCACGCGCACGGTCCCAAGAACACCCTCGATCTGGAGGGCATCGATACCGAATCCGGTCGCGACGGCGCGAAATACGTTGCCGTGCCGTATCTGTCGCGGATGGATCTGGCCTATGCCGCCGCCGACGCCGCGGTGTGCCGCTCGGGCGCGATGACCGTGGCCGAGGTGTCGGCGGTCGGCCTGCCGGCGTTCTACGTGCCGCTGCCGCACGGCAACGGCGAGCAGGAGTTCAACGCCCGCCCGATCGTCGCGCAGGGCGGTGGCAGAATCGTCGCCGATGCGGAGATGACGCCGAAGTATGTGATGGACGAGGTGATCGCGCTGCTCACCGACCCGGCCGCGCTGACGAACATGTCGGTCGCCGCCGCCGGTGCCGGACATCGCGACGCCGCGGATACGGTGGCGCGAATCGTGCTGGAGGTGACCGGACGGTGACCGGAGGAAACGAGACGGCCGCAGTGGGAGCCGCGGACCCGGTGAACCACACCGGGCAGGCTCCCGCCGAACTGCCGGAACTGTTGCGGCGGGTCCACATGGTCGGCATCGGCGGTGCCGGCATGTCGGGGATCGCGCGGATTCTGCTCGCCCGCGGCGGCGAGGTGTCGGGCTCGGACGCCAAGGAGAGCCGCGGCGTGCTGGCGTTGCGGGCACGCGGTGCCCAGGTCCGCATCGGCCACGACGCGAGTGCGCTGGATCTGCTGGAGGGCGGCCCGAGTGCGGTGGTCACCACCTATGCCGCCATCCCGAAGACGAATCCCGAACTTGTCGAGGCGAATCGGCGCGGTGTGCCGGTGCTCATGCGTCCCACGGTCCTCGCGGAACTGATGCGCGGCCACCACACCCTGCTGGTGTCGGGTACCCACGGCAAGACCTCCACCACCTCCATGCTGGTGGTGGCGTTGCAGCACTGCGGCTTCGATCCGTCGTTCGCCGTCGGCGGTGAGCTGAACGAGGCGGGCACCAACGCCCATCACGGCACCGGCGGTTATTTCGTGGCCGAGGCCGACGAGTCGGACGGCTCACTGCTGCAATACGATCCGGACGTCGCCGTGGTCACCAACATCGAATCCGATCATCTGGATTTCTTCGGCTCCGACGAGGCCTACGTCCAGGTGTTCGACGACTTCGTGGCGCGACTGGTCCCCGGTGGACTGCTCGTGGTCTGCCTGGACGATCCGGGCTCGCTGGCACTGGCCCGCCGGGTCGCCGAGCGCGTGGCGGCCGGGGAGCTCGATATCCGGGTGGCCGGCTACGGCTCGGCGGAAACGGTCGACGTGCCGGTGCCGATGCAGGCCCGGCTGGTGGCCTGGGAGCCGCGCGACGTGGGCGGTGTGGCCACGGTGCACTTGGGTGACGAACCCGCGCCGCGCACGCTGCGCCTGTCGGTGCCCGGCCGCCATATGGCCCTCAATGCCCTCGCCGCGCTGCTCGCCGCCCGCGACGCCGGGGCCGACGTGGACGAAATCCTGCAGGGCCTGGAGGGATTCGGCGGCGTACACCGGCGCTTCCAGTTCGTCGGCCGGGAGAACGGGGTGCGGGTCTTCGACGACTACGCCCACCACCCGACCGAGGTACGCGCCGTGCTCGGCGCGGCGGCCGAACTGGTCCGCCAGGAGGCGGCCGACGGCGCCCGCTCCCGGCAGGGGCGGGTGATCGTGGTGTTCCAGCCGCATTTGTACAGCCGCACAGCCACCTTCGCCGAGGAGTTCGGCGCGGCGCTGTCGCTGGCCGACGAGGTCGTGGTCCTCGACGTCTACGGCGCCCGCGAGAAGCCGCTGCCCGGGGTCAACGGCGCACTGGTGGCCCAGGCGGTCACCAAACCCGTGCACTACCAACCGGATATGTCGCGGGTGGGCCGGCAGGCCGCGAGCCTGGCGCGTGCGGGGGACGTGGTGATCACCATGGGAGCCGGCGACGTGACGATGCTCGGCGGGCAGATTCTGGACGGACTGCGGGTACGCCCGTCGACGGGACGGTGAACACGGCGCCCCCGCCCGGCGGTGCCGGCCGGAGAGGGAGGTGGACATGACACGCCGCGCGACGATCGACGAGTCCGATCCGGACGCCGAGGACGAGTTCGCGGCGGACGGCGACAACCGTCTCCGCCGCGCCGGGACCCGCGCGCGGCTGCCCTTCGACGGCCGGTGGCGGCGAATCCTGCTGTGGGGCGCGCCGATCGTGGTCGTGGTGATCGTGCTGCTCGTGGTCGCCTACTTCACTCCCGCGCTCTCGGTGCGCACCGTGCAGGTCGAGGGGGCGTCCGCGGTGCCCGAACAGGATGTGCGCGCGGTGCTGCAGATCCCCGGCGGCCGCTCCATGCTGCGCATCGACACCGACGCGATCGCGCGCCGGGTCGCGTCGCTGCCGAAGGTGCGGGCGGCGCGGGTCCAGCGGGTGTTTCCGTCCACGGTGCGGGTCACGGTGGACGAGCGCACCGCGGTGGTGTTCTTCGACAGTCCGCAGGGACCGCATCTGCTCGACGCCGACAGCGTCGAATTCGCGATCGAACCGCCGCCGCCGGGCGTCGCGAAGCTGGTCACCGACCACCCCGGCAGCGCCGATCCGGTGACCCGGGCCGCGGTCGCGGTTCTCGATGCCGCCCCGCCGGCGCTTCGTGCGCAGGTGGGAGAGGTTGTGGCGCGGTCGGTTTCGGATATCGAACTGAAGCTGCGCGACGACCGCACGGTGGTCTGGGGCGGTACGGACGACTCCGAACGCAAAGCCGCGGTGGTGCTTCCGGTGCTGACGCGCCCGGGAACGGTATTCGACGTTTCGAGTCCCGATCTGGTAACGGTAAGATAGTGACACTCGTTGTGCCGTTGCGGTTTTCGACCGGCGGCCGGGAGTCGATGGCCGTGCGTGATGGCCGTGGCACCTGGGCCCGTCCGGGTGCCGCAGTCGCGTGCGGGGCCGGTGAATCCGCGGTCGTGCGGATATCGAGACCCGATCTCGGTGCCTGCGGCGGCCGTTCGCGGTACCATGCCCGACGGGCTCGGACGAGACGGATCACACAAGATTCTGACCCTCGTGTCGGCGCGCCTGCGCACGGATCGCGACGGGTGCGAATAGCGTTCCGCACCAGTCGGATACTTGACATAACGCCAACCCTATGGTTCAGGTTTAGGGTTTGTCCGAGTGAAAACCCGGGCGGACCGGGGACCTCGAATCGGCGCTCTGCCGAGAATCCGAAAACGACAGGCTTTGGATCGAAGGAAGGCGAGAGCCCATGACGCCCCCGCACAACTACCTTGCAGTGATCAAGGTCGTCGGTATCGGCGGCGGCGGCGTGAACGCCGTCAACCGGATGATCGAACAGGGACTCAAGGGAGTCGAGTTCATCGCCGTCAACACCGACGCGCAGGCACTGCTGATGAGTGATGCGGACGTCAAACTCGACGTCGGCCGCGAACTCACCCGCGGTCTCGGCGCCGGCGCGGATCCCGAGGTGGGCCGCAAGGCCGCCGAGGACCACAAGGACGAGATCGAAGAGGTGCTCAAGGGCGCCGACATGGTCTTCGTGACGGCCGGCGAGGGCGGCGGCACCGGTACCGGTGGCGCGCCCGTGGTGGCCTCGATCGCCCGCAAGCTGGGCGCCCTGACCATAGGTGTGGTGACGCGGCCGTTCTCCTTCGAGGGCAAGCGGCGCAGCAACCAGGCCGAGGCCGGTATCCAGGCGCTGCGCGAATCCTGCGACACCCTCATCGTGATCCCGAACGACCGGCTGCTCCAGCTCGGCGACGCGGCGGTGAGCCTGATGGACGCCTTCCGCTCCGCCGACGAGGTGCTGCTCAACGGTGTTCAGGGCATCACCGATCTGATCACCACCCCGGGTCTGATCAACGTCGACTTCGCCGACGTCAAGAGCGTCATGTCCGGCGCCGGTTCGGCCCTGATGGGCATCGGCTCCTCGCGCGGCGAGGGACGATCCGTGAAAGCCGCGGAGGCGGCGATCAATTCGCCGCTGCTGGAGGCGTCGATGGACGGTGCGCACGGCGTGCTGTTGTCGATCGCGGGTGGATCGGACCTCGGTCTGTTCGAGATCAACGAGGCCGCCTCGCTGGTGCAGGAGGCCGCGCACATCGAGGCCAACATCATCTTCGGCACGGTGATCGACGATTCGCTCGGCGACGAGGTCCGGGTCACGGTGATCGCCGCCGGCTTCGACGGGGGCACCCCGGCCCGGCGCATCGAACCGGCGGGCAGAACGAATATCGGCGCGGGCCGAGCCGGAGACATCGGCCAGTCCACTACCCGCCGCGAGTTCGGCAGCACCCGCCAGCCGGAGCCCGAGCGCACGGCCGACCCGACGCCTGCGCGTGGCCCGGCCCCGTCCTACGAACCGCGCCCGGTCGCCGAACCGACCATCGCGCACAACAGCCGCTCACACATTCAGATGCCGGACGAGGACACCGATGACGTCGACGTCCCCGATTTCATGCGCCGGTAGCAGACGCCGATCTCGCTGCCCCCTCCGACGTTTCGGAGGGGGCAGCGGCGTTTCCGGCCCGTGGAGGCCGATCGAAACCTGTGTGCCACGGAAATTCCGGTGGTCCGGCACCGGGCAGGGTCTGGTGTGGGTCGTCGGGTGTCGCCGTCGATGTCCCGGGGCGACGACGTGTGATACCGGACACCGCGAGGGGAGCCGTCGCACCCGGCGGTGGTGAACGCCGCGATCTCGTGTGGCGGCAAAGTCGTGTGCATGAACTCGCACGCCGTGGGTACTTCGGCGGTCATGCTCGCGCTGTGCCCCGTTCCGCCGCCTCGCCACATCCGTTCCGGATCACTCGGCGGCGGGCTCGACTCCGAACCGGCGCGGCCTATTAATCTCGGAGATATGACACAGGCTTCGGTTCGGACGCGACGGGTGACGACCACGCGGGCCGGTGGGTTCTCGGTGGCGCCCTACGACTCGTTCAACCTGGGCGACCACGTCGGCGACGATCCGGAAGCCGTGCGCCGCAACAGGATTCGACTCGCGGAGGGCATCGGCCTGCCGCCCGGCCGCCTGGTCTGGATGGAGCAGGTGCACAGCCGCAACGTCGAGATCGTCGACGGCCCGCGCGCCGAACCGGTTCCGGTGACCGACGCGCTCGTCACCACCGTGCCGAATCTCGCGCTGGTGGTCCTCACCGCCGACTGTGTCCCCTTGCTGCTGTCCGACGACGAGGCCGGTGTGATCGCGGCCGTGCACGCCGGACGCGTCGGCGCTCGCATCGGCATCGTGCCGAAGGTCCTCGAGGCGATGATGTCGGTCGGCGCCCAGCCGCACCGCATCGGCGCCTTCCTGGGACCGGCCGCCGGCGGCGAGGACTACGAGGTGCCCGCCGCCATGCGCGACGATGTGGAGGCCCATCTGCCCGGCAGCGCCACCACGACCCGGCGCGGTACGCCCGGGCTGGACCTGCGAGCCGGCATCCGCCGTCAGCTGGAAGCGGCCGGGGTCGGCGCGGTCGCCGTCGATCCGCGCTCCACCATCACCGACGAAACCCTGTTCAGCCACCGCCGCGGCGCGCCCACCGGCCGCATCGCCGGGGTGATCTGGATGGAGGGGGAGCGGTGAATCACGCCGAATCCGAGGTCGGCACAACAGAATCCGGGCCGGGGATGCAGCAGTCTCGGGAGGCCGAGCTCGCCGCCGCTCTCGCACGCCTGGAAGATCGCATCGATGCCGCGTGCCGCGCCGCCGGGCGCGATCGGGCCACCGTCCGGTTGCTGCCGGTGACCAAATACTTCCCGGCCTCCGACGTGGAGATCCTGTATCGGCTCGGCCGGCGGGAATTCGGCGAATCGCGGGAGCAGGAGGCCTCCGCCAAGGTGGCCTCATTAGGCCATCTGGCGCAGATGCGCTGGCATATGATCGGCCGATTGCAGCGCAACAAGGCGAAATCGGTTGTGCGCTGGGCCGATACGGTGCACTCGGTGGATTCGGAGCGTCTGGTGAGGGCCCTTGACACCGCCACGGCGGCCGCGCGTGCGGACGGGGCGCGCGCGGATCCGCTGCGTGTGCTACTGCAGGTGAGCCTGGATCGCGATCCGGCGCGCGGCGGCGTTGTCCCGGATGATCTCCCGGCGCTCGCCGATCAGGTCGCGAAATCCGAGAATCTGCAGCTCGCGGGCCTGATGGCGATTCCGCCGCTGGGCGCGGACCCGGATCCGGCCTTCGCCGAACTGGCCGGTCTGCATCGCACGCTGCTGGCCGCGCATCCGGGCGCGACCGAGTTGTCGGCGGGCATGTCGGGCGACCTCGAGGCCGCCATTCGACACGGGTCTACCTGCGTGCGTGTCGGTACTGCTCTGATGGGCGCGCGACCGATAACCTCGCAGTAGCAAAGAAACCTCATCAGTCACATTCGAAACATATGCTTGGGGCTGACGAGGTCTGAGCAGGACTTCAACACCCCAGGTCAGTCGGGGCCGTAGGAAGGTCGACCAGGATGAGCGAGCGTAGCGAGCGAGACATCAGCGCAGCCACGAGCATGCTCGTGCTGGAGCCCAGCGTTAGTGAGGTGGGAGCATGAGTACGCTGCACAGGTTCAAGGCCTACTTCGGCATGGTCCCGCTCGAGGAATACGAAGACGACTACGTCGACGACCGTGGCCCTCGGGGTATCGACGACCGTGGTCCGCTGGGTGCGGACGACCGCGGTGTGCGCCGCTCGCGTTTCGACGACGATCCGTACGACGCCGGGCGCTCGCGTTTCGGCGACGACCGCTTCGCCGACGATCCGGGCTACCCGGAGCCGGCCTACAAGGCGCCCTATCAGCCCGGCTACACGGTGCCGCGCCGCTCGGAGTTCGCCGACGAGTCCTACTCCGACGACCGTTACGAGCCCCTGCGCCGCCCGACCCGGATCGAATCCGCACCTTCGGGCCGCTCGCGCGGGCTCGGCGGTGGCACTCCGATGGTGCGTGGCACCACGCACGGTGCGCTGGCGGTCGATCCCGAGGCCGAACGGCGGATGGAAGAGCGGCGGATGGAGGAGCGCGCCCGGTTCGAGCCGGCTCCGCGCCGCGCCCCCGTCTTCGAGGACGGAGGTCCGTTGTCCAAGATCACGACACTGCGTCCGCGCACCTATGCCGAGGCCGCGATCATCGGCGAGCGTTTCCGTGACGGTACGCCCGTGATCATGGACCTGGTCGAAATGAGCAACGCCGACGCGCGCCGCCTGGTGGATTTCGCCGCCGGATTGGCGTTCGCGCTGCGTGGTTCGTTCGACAAGGTGGCCACCAAGGTGTTCCTGCTCTCACCGTCGGATGTCGATGTATCGGCCGAGGAGCGCCGGCGCATCGCCGAAAACGGCTTCTACAACCAGAAATAAACCCCGAACCGGGTGCCGCGGCGCGGCGGCGGCCCCGGTCGGGTGAGCCGCGTGGGGGGAAAGGACGCCGGATGCACGGCGCGGGGAGTTTGCAGGACACCGAATCTGAGGCAAAGTGGACAGGTGGCCTTGTTTCAGGTGCTGTATGTACTCCTGTTCCTCTTCTGGCTGTTGCTGATCAGCCGAGTGATCGTCGAGTTCATCCGCAGCTTTGCGCGCGACTGGCATCCGCGGGGGTTCGTCGCCGTCGTTCTGGAGGTGATCTTCACGATCACCGATCCGCCGGTGAAACTGTTGAGGCGCCTGATACCTCCCGTGAACTTGGGGGGAATTCGACTGGATCTGTCGATTATGGTCCTGCTTTTCATCGTGTTCATTCTGATGTCCATCGTCAGCAGGCTCGGGCAGCCGATAGCTCCGGTGTGACAGAATGGGCCGAGAAGAAGAGCTTGCTAGAAGATCTACGCTAGATCTCCGTACGAAGCGCGAAGGGATCCTTCCATGCCGCTGACTCCAGCCGATGTGCACAACGTCGCGTTCAGCAAACCGCCGATCGGGAAGCGCGGCTACAACGAGGATGAAGTCGACGCCTTCCTCGACTTGGTCGAACAGGAGCTCTCGCGCCTCATCGAGGAGAATGCGGACCTGCGCCAGCGGGTTGCTGAGCTGGATGCCGAATTGGCGGATGCCAAGAAGTCGCGTCCCGCGCCGCAGGCGGTGAAACCCGCGCCGCCGCAACCGGAACCGCCGAAACCCGCGCCCGTTGCGCCGCCGATGCCGGTGCAGGCCGCCGCGCCGGTGGCTCCCAAGGACAACTCCGCCGCGGATGCGAACCTGCAGGCCGCGAAGGTGCTGAGCCTGGCACAGGAAATGGCCGACCGGCTCACCACCGACGCCAAGGCCGAGGCCGAACAGCTGCTCTCCAACGCCCGGGCGAATTCCGAGCGAATGGTCAGCGAAGCGCAGACCCGCTCGGACGCGATGGTCGGCGAGGCGCGGCAGAAGGCCGATTCGCTGCTGTCGGACGCGCAGACCCGGTCCGACAGCCAGCTGCGCCAGGCCAAGGAGAAGGCCGACGCCCTGCAGGCCGACGCCGAGCGCAAGCACACCGAGATCATGGCCACCATCACCCAGCAGCGCAGCGTGCTGGAGAGCCGCATCGAGCAGCTGAAGACCTTCGAGCGCGAGTACCGGGTGCGTCTGAAGTCCTACCTGGAATCGCAGCTCGAGGAGCTGGAGAACCGCGGTTCGGCCGTTCCTGTCGACGGTGGCGAGGCCTTCGAGGCGGTATCGAACAGCCACGGTCCGGCGTCGTACGCCAAGGGTGGCAAATAGCTCGTCCCGGGTGCCCGCCACCCCGCCGATACGCGGGGTCCGGCGTCGCATGCCGCTGTGTGGTCGTAGTTCTGCCGAGCCGCCCGGCCCCTCGGGGGCGCTGCGGCCCGCCCTGCCCGCCTAGGGGGTGACCATGCTCGTTCTGACGCTCGTCCTGGCCGCGATCGGCTTCGCCCTGTTGGTGACGGCGTTGACGACCGGATCGGTGATCTGGGCGTGGGGTTGCATCGTCGTCTGCGTGATCGGTGCGATCCTGCTGCTGGTCAGCGCGCTGGCCATGCGTGAGCCCGAGGACGGCCCGCAATCGCGTCCCGGCCGTCATGCCAAACGCTGAGCAGGCACGGGTGCGGTGAACGGGGTGGGGAGCAGGGCACGGAAATAACGTTGCCCGCACTGGCTACAATCAAACCTGTAGATCGGCAGTGATCCGGCCATCACCGGGGAGCCTTCGGAAGAACGGCGCCCACCGGCGCCCAGTAGAACCGAACGGGTGAGCCCGTCACAGCTCGCAACGAGAGGTCCGCCCGCCGGAACATCCGGCCGGACAAGCGGGGTGGTACCGCGGCAGCGGCGCACAGGCGCCGACGTCGTCCCCGTGCCCACCGACTGCGCCGAACGAGCGCACTGGCACGAGGGAGACCACAGCCGCCATGGCGGACGAGACATCCACCCGCAACGCCTATCCCCGCGTCGACTTCACCGCCGCGGATGCCGGCTCGCGGCAGGGCGCGAGCGTGTCGTTCCCGGAGCTCGAGCGCCGGGTGCTGGACTACTGGGCCGCCGACGACACCTTCCGTGCCAGCATCGACAACCGCGCAGTGTCTGCGCCGGCGTCCGCCGAGGGGTGCGACGAGTTCGTCTTCTACGACGGGCCGCCGTTCGCCAACGGTTTGCCACATTACGGACATCTGCTCACCGGATATGTGAAGGATTTGGTTCCGCGGTTCCAGACGATGCGCGGTAAGCGCGTGGAGCGGCGCTTCGGTTGGGACACGCACGGATTGCCCGCGGAAATCGAAGCGGAGAAGCAACTCGGTATCACGGACAAATCACAGATCGATGCGATGGGCCTCGCGGAATTCAATGCCGCGTGCAAATCCTCTGTGCTTCGTTACACCAATGAGTGGCGTGACTATGTGACACGCCAAGCGCGGTGGGTCGACTTCGACAACGACTACAAGACCCTCGATCTCGACTTCATGGAGTCGGTGATGTGGGCGTTCAAGTCGCTGTACGACAAAGGTCTTGTCTACCAAGGCTTCCGGGTGCTGCCCTACAGCTGGTACGAGCAGACGCCGCTGTCGAACCAGGAGGCGCGCCTCGACGACGCCTACCGGATGCGCCAGGATCCGGCGGTCACCGTCGACATGCTGCTCGAGGTCGCGCCCGATCATCCGCTGCACGAGCTCGACGGCGCCAACGCGCTGATCTGGACCACTACGCCGTGGACGCTGCCGTCGAACCTGGCGATCGCGGTCCACCCGGACATCACCTATGCCCACGTGCGCGGCAAGGACGGTAAGCGCTACGTGCTGGCCACCGAGCGGGTCTCGCACTACGCCCGGGAACTCGGCACCGCCGACGACGGACTCGAGGTGCTCTCGGAGCACTCGGGCGCGGCGCTGGCAGGCCTGCGCTATCGGCCGCCGTTCGACTTCTTCCTCGGCCACCCCCACGCCCACCGCGTGCTGAACGCCGACTACGTGACCACCGACTCCGGAACCGGCGTGGTGCATCTGGCGCCCGCGTTCGGTGAGGAGGACATGGACGTCGCCTCCGCCAACGGGATCGAGGTCGTGCAGCCGCTCGACGCCGGCGGCAAGTTCACCTCGATGGTGCCGCCGTACGAGGGCCTGATGGTGTTCGACGCGAATCCGGTCATCATCAAGGACCTCAAGGCCGCCGGAAAGCTGTTGCGGCACGAGACGATCGAACACTCCTACCCGCACAGCTGGCGATCGGGTCAGCCGCTGATCTACATGGCGGTGCCCTCGTGGTTCGTGGCGGTCACGAAGTTCCGCGACCGCATGGTGGAGCTGAACCAGCAGATCACCTGGGTGCCCGAGCACATCCGCGACGGCCAGTTCGGCAAGTGGCTCGAGAACGCGCGCGACTGGAACATCAGCCGCAACCGGTACTGGGGTGCGCCGATCCCGGTGTGGATCTCCGACGATCCGGCCTACCCGCGGGTCGACGTGTACGGCTCACTGGACGAGCTGGAACGCGACTTCGGCGTGCGCCCGGCGGATCTGCACCGGCCGGGCATCGACGAGCTGGTGCGCCCGAACCCCGACGACCCCACGGGGAAGTCGATGATGCGGCGCACACCCGAGGTGCTCGACTGCTGGTTCGAGTCGGGGTCGATGCCCTACGCGCAGGTGCACTACCCGTTCGAGAACAAGGAATGGTTCGAGGGCACGCCCGATCGCCCGGCGCACAGCCCGGGTGACTTCATCGTCGAGTACAACGGGCAGACGCGCGGGTGGTTCTACAACCTGCACGTGCTCTCGACCGCGCTGTTCGACCGGCCGGCGTTCAAATCCGTTGTGGCGCACGGCATCGTGCTCGGCGACGACGGATTGAAGATGTCCAAGTCCAAGGGCAACTACCCCGACGTCAACGAGGTGTTCGACCGCGACGGCTCCGATGCCATGCGGTGGTTCCTCATGGCGTCGCCGGTGCTGCGTGGCGGCAACCTGATCGTCACCGAGCGCGGCATCCGCGAAGGCGTGAGCCATGCGCTGCGGCCGCTGTGGAACGCGTGGACGTTCCTGCAGCTCTACGCCTCGAAACCCGGTGTGTGGCGGACGGATTCGGCGCATGTGCTGGATCGCTACATCCTGGCCAAACTGGCCGCGGCCCGCGATGTGATGACCGAGGCGCTCGAGGTCTACGACATCGCCACCGCCTGCGACGAACTGCGTTCGTTCGCCGACGCGCTCACCAATTGGTATGTGCGCCGGTCTCGTTCGCGGTTCTGGGAGGAGGACCGCGACGCCATCGACACCCTGCACACCGTGCTGGAGGTCACCTGCCGGCTGGCCGCCCCGCTGCTGCCGCTGATCACCGAGGTGATCTGGCGTGGGCTGACGGGGGAGCGGTCGGTACATCTGACCGACTGGCCGGGCGAGACCGAACTGCCACGCGATCCGGAACTGGTGTCGGCGATGGACGAGGTGCGGTCGGTGTGCTCGACGGTGCTGAGCCTGCGCAAGGCGCAGAACCTGCGGGTGCGGCTGCCGCTGTCCGAGGTCACCATCGCCGCGCCCGATGCCGAGCGGCTGCGTCCGTTCGCCGATCTCGTGGCCGACGAGGTCAACGTCAAGAAGGTGGACCTGACCACCGATGTGGCCGCCCACGGCCGGTTCGAACTGGTCGTCAACGCCCGCGCCGCCGGTCCGCGGCTGGGCAAGGACGTCCAGCACGTGATCAAGGCGGTGAAGTCCGGACAGTGGCGCGAGGACGACGGTGTGGTCAAGGCGCTGGTCCCCGGCCGCGACGACGGCATCGCGCTGCTGCCCGAGGAGTACACCCAGCGCCTGGTGGCGGCCGAACCCGAATCCACCGCCGCCCTGCCCGGCAACGCCGGCCTGGTGGTGCTGAATTCGGAGGTCACCGAGGAACTTGAGGCCGAGGGCTGGGCCCGTGACCTGATCCGCGACCTGCAGGAGACCCGCAAGTCGCTGGGCCTCGACGTCTCCGACCGCATCACCGTGGTCCTGGAGGTGCCGCAGGAGCGTGCGGAGTGGGCGCGGACCCACCGTGACCTCATCGCCGGAGAGATCCTCGCCACCGCACTCGATTTCGGCGCGGCGGGCGCCGGGGCTGCCGACGTGGTCGGTGGTGTACGCGCGGCGATCGCCAAGGCCTGAGTACGCGCGCGAGTCGCGAAACGAGCCCGGTCCGCTTCTGGCGGACCGGGCTCGTTCGTTACCGCGCTGCGAATTTCTGCCCGCCTAGGGGAAAGGGCGGGTGCGAGATCGATGGGTTGCGTGGGCAGGTCGCGTCCGCTGTCAGGTCGGGGTCGGTCCCACGTATACCCAGCTAGACGAGGGTTACACATGGCCGTGGCGGGCGGCGACAGGTGCGAGCGGGGTGGGCGATTCGCCGATTCCCGGTATGACCTGGAGTGTGTCCTGTGAGGCCGGAGCGGATCACGGTTGCGGATTGGCACTTGTGGTGTGCATGTGACTTGCGCTAAAACAGCTATGTCACAGCAACCGTCACTCTTTAGTTGAGCTTAGGTGTTTTTCCCGGATCGACCCCCGCTGAAAACTGCACTACCAGGTAGTTGACCGGCTGAGATGCCCGTGGGGAAGCGGCCATCCCAAGTCCATGCTGTGTGCTGTGTAATCGCCGGTCGGCGTGCCGTGGTGGCTACATGTAATGAAGGGCGAGCACATGGCACCGTCATCCGTGCGCGGATCCTCGCGCCGCAGATCCACCCGCTATCTCCTGGCCGCGATCGCCGCGGCCGTCTCCGTATCGATCTGGGCGGGTCCGGCCACCGCCGCACCCGCCGACACCGGCAGTTCCTCCCTCTCCGGCGATTCCGGGAGCAGTTCCGGGTCGGGGAGCGGATCAGGCTCCGGTAGCGCCAGCGGTTCGGCGGCGCTACCGCTGCCCAGCCCGCGGGCGTCGATCGCCCTGAGCATCGCCGGTTCGCAGGCGGGCAAGCCCTACGAATGGGGCGGGACCGGGCCCAACGCCTACGACTGCTCCGGGCTGGTGCAGTGGGCGTTCCGGCAGGTCGGCATCATGCTGCCGCGCACCACCTGGGAGCAGGCCACCGCCGGCAGCGCCGTGCCGGTCGGCGCGATGATGCCCGGCGATGTGGTCATCGTGAATACCGACGGCTCGCACGAGGGCATCTACGCCGGCGGCGGCATGCTGCTCAACGCCTACGGGCCCGGCGTGCCGATCGGACTGACGCCGCTGAGCGAATTCGACATCTACGCGATCCGGCGCTTCTTCTGAGCCGAGTGTCCGGGCTGCGGGATCTCGCGCCGTAGTCCGGACACTCGCCGACTACTCGGCGGTGTGCGTGCGTCCCGAATCGCGATCTGCCGATCCGCTCGGAGGGGCGGGAGCTCAGATGCCCACCGCCTGTTCGATCTCCTCCTCGGCGTCGGAGTCCTCGTCGATGTCTCCGCGGGCTGCGGCGTTCTCGGGCATCGATGTACCGGGGCGGTGTGCTTCGACAGGCATTCCGCTGGTGACCGGGACGGCGGAGTGCGCGGCGCCGGGTGTGGCCGCGTGCGCCGGAACATGTGCCGTGGACTGCGCGTCGCGGCGGCGTTCGTAGACGCCGCCGACCAGCACCAGCACCACACCGGCCGCGAACCACAGCGCCAGGCTCGCGATCCGGCCGCCGAGGCCGCCGTTGCCGTCGAAGTAGAGCAGGCTGCGGGCGCCCTCGACGAAGCCCGCGCCGTTCCAGAACGAATGCAGGGCGCCGAAGAAGCCGTTCTGCAGTTCGGGTCGGTAGATGCCGCCGGAGGTGGTGAAGTTCAGCATCACGAACAGCACCATCACCGCGAGCGTGGTCCAGCGCTTCAGGAACGGGTGCAGGCCGATGCCGATGAAGAGGATCCCCGCGGCGTACAACCAGCCCATCGCCCAGATCGAGGCGTAGTCGTGGTCGACGACGTGGAAGACCGGTCCGGCGAGCACGATGCCGATCACACTCACGACCAACGAGGTGGCCACCGCGGTGAGCGCCCGCACGGCCATGCGCGTGCCCGCTCCGGCGACGCTGATCGCGGCGACGCTGCCGTAGGCGCCGATACTGAGCGCGACGAGCACGAAGAACAGGCCTTGTCCGGTCGGGTCGCCCGAGGCGGTGGGCGCGACGTCGATCGTGTGCAGCGGCAGATTCTGCTGGGCGGTGACGGCGCCGAACACGGTCTCGACGGCCATGGCGGTGGTGTCCGAATTCGCCTTGGCGACAAGCAGTTCGGGGGATTGCGCATCCGGGACGAAGGCGCCGGCCAGATCCCGATGCCGCAGCCGGTCGACGGCATCGGCGCGGTCGGCGAGCGTGACGACCTCGAGCGCGTCACCCGCCCGGTCCTTCAGCGTCTGGGCCATCACCTTGACCTCGGGGCTGTCGCCGACGATCGCGACCTGCACGTGGTTGGGCTCGGGCTGGTGGAAGGCGCCCAGATAGGCCAGGCCCATGCCCAGGCACATGAGCAACGGGGTCAGCAGATGTCCGGCCATGTGCCGTAGCTGGTGCGGAGACATGTTCGCCACTCCAAAGGTTGGTAAATACAACTATTGTTTGTTGTACTATACAACCATGAAGGGGTCGCAGCCATACCCGTCGCGCACTGTGGCGATTCAGACAATTCAGCGTGAGCTCACCGCGTTCGCCCGTCGCGCCCGTGGTCGCGCCGCGGAACTGCATCCGGAGCTGCCGCTGGTGGCCTACAGCATTCTCGATCTGGTGATCGCGCGCGACGGCTGCCTGGCCGCCGAACTGGCCGACTACTTCGTGCTCGACAAATCCACGATGAGCAGGCAGGTGGCGGCGCTGGAGAAGCAGGGCTACCTGGTCAAGGAGGTCGACCCGGCCAACCGCCGCAATCACGTCCTGCACGCCACGCCCGACGGCAGGCGCGTCGCGGCCGACTCCGAACGCGCGCGCAGTGCCGCGGTGACCGAGCGCTTCCGCGACTGGGACGATCGCGACGTCGCCCAGCTCGCCGCCTATCTGGAGCGCTACAACGCCGCCGACGGCGGCTGAACGCCGCACTTCCCCCACGCCCGTCCCCGCCAGGGGCGGGTCGTTACACCGTGCTGGTCACTCTTTGCACAGCTCGCGCAGCAGCGGCCCGTACTGGGGATGGCTGAGCGCGGAGGCGAACTGGGCGACCAGATAGTCCGCCGGATTGCCCGTGTCGTACCAGCGGCCGCGAATCACCTGTCCGTAGACCGGGTTCGAGGCGGCGAACACGTTGATCGCGTCGGTCAGGTACACCTCGCCGGTGCGGTGGGTGTACCACTTGTCGACCTGCTTGCGCAGTTCGTCGACGATGCCGGGGGTCACGACGTATCCGCCGATCGCGGCGTAGGCCGAGGGCGCGTCCTCCGGCTTCGGCTTCTCCCGCAGCCCGCTGATGCGCATCAGGCCGGGCTCGAAGGAATCCTCGACCACCGGCACGCCGTAGCGCTGGGAGTCGGCCGGATCCATCGGCATCAGCGCCAGCACCGGCGAACCGGTCTTGTTGTAGGCGTCGATGAGCTGCTGCGCCCGCGGCACCTCGGCGACGAAGACGTCGTCGGGCCACAGCACCAGCATCGGCTCGTCGCCCAGCGTGCGGGCGGCGTTGAGCACCGGGGTGCCGTTGCCGTAGGGACCGTGCTGGTCCAGATAGGTGATGTGGCCGAGCCGGCCGAGTTCGCCGACCTCTTCCACGGCGTCGGCATAGGCGGACTTGCCGTCGGCGCGCAGCTGCGCCACCAATGCCGGATTGGGACGGAAATGGTCCTGGATCAGGGACTTCCCGCCGCTCACCACGATCGTGATATCGGTGATGCCGGAGGCTACCAGCTCCCGCACAGTGTGCTCGATCACCGGTTTGTCGCCGACCGGCAGCATCTCCTTGGGGATGGCCTTGGTCAGCGGCAGCAGGCGGGAGCCGATGCCGGCGGCTGGGATCACTGCCTTGCGGATGGTCATGAACCGATCATCACACACTTCCGCCGCCGGATATGTCGGTCCCCACGCGTAGATTTCCGGGTATGCACTCTGTCCCCGATGCGGCTACCAGCGGTCTCGTGCCTGGTCAGCGCGCATCCGCCGGGGTCGGTACGGGTGCCAGGGGTGGGCCGGCCGTGCATCTGCACGCACAGGAATCCGACAGCAATTTCGGCGCCGACACGGTCGCGGCGCGCCGCTGGGTGCTGCACATCGATATGGACGCCTTCTTCGCCTCGGTCGAACAGCTGACCCGCCCGACGCTGCGCGGCCGGCCCGTACTCGTGGGCGGGATGGGCGGCCGCGGCGTGGTCGCGGGCGCCAGCTACGAGGCGCGGGTCTTCGGCGCCCGGTCGGCGATGCCCATGCATCAGGCGCGCCGGCTGGTCGGCGTCACCGCCGTGGTGATCCCGCCGCGCGGGGTGGTCTACGGCGAAGTCAGCGGGCAGGTCTTCGAAACCCTGCGGTCGTGGATTCCGGTGCTCGAGACGCTGTCGTTCGACGAGGCGTTCGGTGAACCCGCCGAACTCGCCGGCGCCGATGTCCGGCGGGTGCGCGCATTCTGCGAGCAGCTGCGGCAATCGGTGCGGGAGCGAACCGGGCTGGTGGCCTCGGTCGGCGCCGGTACCGGCAAACAACTGGCCAAGATCGCCTCGGGACTCGCGAAACCCGATGGGGTGCGGGTGATTTCACCGGCCGAACAGCAGGCGCTGCTGGCCGGGCTGCCGGTGCGCAAACTGTGGGGTATCGGGCCGGTGGCCGAACATCGGCTGCGGTCGGTGGGCATCGAAACCGTCGGTGCGTTCGCGGCGCTGCCCGAGCCGGAGGCGGTCTCGCTGCTCGGCGGCAGTGTCGGCGCGGCGCTGCATCGGCTCGCCCGCGGGATCGACGAACGACCCGTCGCCGAGCGGGCCGAGGCCAAACAGATCAGCGCCGAAACCACCTACGAGACCGACATCGTCACGCTGGCGCAGCTGCGCCCGGCGATCGAGGCGATGGCCCAGGCCGCACACCGGCGGCTGCTGCGCGACGGTCGCGCGGCCCGCACGGTGGTCCTGAAATTGAAGAAGGGCGATATGAGCATCGTGACGCGTTCTCTCACGTTGCCCTATGCCACCACCGATCCGGCCACGCTCACCGCCGCGGCTCAGCGCTCGGCCATCGATCCCGTCGAACTGGGCTCGATCCGGTTGGTGGGCGTGGGATTCGGCGGTTTGTCCGCGGTGCGGCAGGAATCACTGTTCCCCGAACTCGACCGCGACACCGGTGCGGTGGGCGCCGCGATCTTCGAAGAGCCGATCGCCGCGTCGGCGCCGGCGGCCGAGCCCGTGGTGCCGCCGCCGACGCGTTCCTACACCACCGAGTTCTGGTATCCCGGACGCGATGTCGGCCATCCCCGGTATGGCCACGGCTGGGTACAGGGCAGCGGGCACGGCCGGGTCACCGTCCGATTCGAGACCCGCTCGACAGGGCCGGGACCGGCGTATACGTTCGCTGCCGACGATGACGATCTCACCCCGGCCGATCCGCTCCTTAGTCTTCGTTGAAATTTGGCGGGTAGCGTGAGGCCACTCGTGCACTGCCGCCGGTCGGGTGGGAGCTGTCACGTGAACGGAACCAGACCAACTCGAACGCAAAGGACGAGCATTGAAGCTTCAGATGACTGGACGCATCGCGGTCGCCACCCTGGCAGTCGTGGCTGCGCTCGGCATGTCGGCCTGCGGCAGCGGTGACAAGCACTCGAGCCACAAGTCCACCACGACCAAGGCCGCCGCCACCTCGGCTGCCAACGTGCCGCCGGTGCCCACGGTCGCCGATCTGAACTCGGAGTTGGCGCAGGCGCTGGACCCGGGCGTGCCGGCCGCGCAGAAGGCGCAGTGGCTCGAGGACGGTCAGGACGCCCTGGCCAAGGACCCCGAGATGATGCAGAAGCTGACCGACGCCTACCAGCAGAACAACGCCAAGATCAACGTCACCGATGTGGCGTATCTCGGCGGCGACACGCTGACCGCGAAGGTGGACTTCTCCGTCAACGGCGGTGCGCCGACCAAGGCCGACGTGCCGTTCGTCGCCCAGGACAACAGCTGGAAGCTGCAGAAGAGCTGGGCCTGCGCCGGACTGAAGAACCTGGGCCAGCAGTCGCCCGCGTGCGAGTAGTTCTCGTCGTACCGGCCCGAGTCGTCGGCAGGGCGATGACGAGGGGCTATGCCGTGCCGGAGTCACAACGAAACTAAACAAAGACTGAGAAAGGTCGGACGACTTCGCTCGTCCCGGACACCCCGCGCTAGCATCTGCCTCCGTGACCGACACGATGGTGAGGGCGGACGACACGCCTGCGGCAGGACAGGGACACCGGGTCGACCGGTCACGACTCGCTCGCTGGGCCCAGCCGATCGCGCTGATCGCAGGACTCCTGGGCGCCCTGTGCGCCATCGCCGTACCGCTGCTGCCGGTCCAGGTCGACCACACGACGCTGTCGTGGCCGCAGCAGGGCTCGACCCGCGGCATCGACGCGCCGCTGGTCTCCTACGCCCCGCTGACCTTCGACGCCACCGTCCCGTGCGCGGCGATCGCGCAGCTGCCCGCGCAGGGCTCCACGCTGACCGCGACCATCCCGGCCGGCGCCCCGGACCTGGAGCGCTACGGTTTCGTCGCGCGGGTGCGGCCCGGCACCGACGGTAAGCCCGGTCAGTTCGAAGCGGTGCTGCGCAATCAGTCTCTGGCCAGTGTGCCGGTGGACCGGCTCGGTGGCGACTGCGCGTTCACGGTGCATTCCGAAATCTCGCACACCACAGCAACTTTCACCGGCACCGACGCGAAACCGGTGACGCTGCAGGGTGATTGGCGACCGCAGCTGGTGGGCGTGTACAGCGACCTGACCCGGGCCGCCGGAACCAGCGTCACCGCTCAGGTCGACAGCCGATTCTCCGTGGTGCCCACCGTGATCAAGCGGATCGCGACCGTGTTGGCGGTGGTGTTCACCCTCATCGCGCTGGCCGCGTTGTTCCGCCTGGACCGGCTCGACGGCCGTCGCATCCGGCGCTGGTTGCCGCAGCGCTGGTGGAGCTTCGGCGCCGTCGACGCCGTGGTCCTGGGCGGACTGGTGATCTGGCATTTCATCGGCTCGACCACCTCCGACGACGGCTATCAGTTCGGCATGGCGCGCGCGTCGCTGGTGTCGGGTTATATGGCCAACTACTTCCGGTTCTTCGGTGTGCCCGAGAACCCGGTCGGCACACCGCCGTACGACATCATCGCGCATATGACCGAGATCAGCACCGCGAGTCCGTGGATGCGGATTCCGACGCTGCTGGCCGGTGTGGTCACCTGGCTGGCGCTGAGCCGGGAGGTGATTCCCCGCCTCGGGGTGGCGGTGCGCCACGACCGGGTGGCGGTGTGGACCGGCGCGCTGATCTTCCTGGCGGTCTGGCTGCCCTACAACAACGGTCTGCGGCCGGAACCGGTGATCGCGGTCTGTGTCCTGCTCACCTGGTGTTTCGTCGAACGTGCCATCGCGACCCGGCGCCTGCTGCCGTATGCGATCGCGATTTTGGTGGCGGCGTTCAGTTTCACCGCGGCACCCTCGGGCGTGATCTGCGTGGCGCCGCTGCTTGCCGGGATGCGCTCGGTGTTCCGCTTCGGCAGTGCCCGGGCGCGCGAGCTGGCCGCCGATCCGCGGACCGGTGAACCCCGCTCCCGCTGGGCCGTGGGGTACGGCTACGGTGCCCTGCTCGCGCCGCTGGCGACTGCCGGTGCCCTGGTGCTGGCCTTCGCGTTCGCGGTGCAGCCGCTCTCGGCGATGTTCGAGATGCGCCGCGTGCACACCGCGGTCGGCCCGTCCGACCCCTGGTACAACGACTACCTGAACTATCAGTGGCTGTTCATGCCGACCGCCGACGGTTCGATCGGGCGACGCTTCGGCATGGTGGCGATGTGGCTGGGCCTGCTCGTCTGTGTCTTCGTCCTGCTGCGCAAGGGCGGGCGGATCCCGTTCACGGCGGGCGGGCCGGCGCGCCGGCTGCTCGGCATCACCTTCGCGTCGATGCTGCTGATGGCGACCACACCCACCAAATTCACCCACCACAACGGCGTGTACGCCGGACTGGCCGGTGCGGTAGCGGTGCTGACCGCGGTCGCGGTCGGCCCGCGGGTGATGCGGTCGCCGCGCAACCGGGCGCTGTTCGGCGCCGTGGTGGCCTTGGTGATGGCGCAGATCTTCACCAGCGTCAACGAATGGTGGTACGTGTCCAGTTACGGCATTCCGTGGTGGGACAAACCGCCGTCGGTCCACGGCTTCGGGCTGAGCAAGGTCTTCCTCGCCGTGGCCGTGGTGCTGCTGGCACTGGCCGGATGGTGGCATGTGCGCGCACCGGAACCCGGTACCCCGCACCGGATTTCGCGACCGGCGTGGCGATGGGCGAAGATCCCGCCGCTGACCGTGGCCGCGGCGCTGCTGGTGGTGTTCGAGATGGCCTCGTTCGCCAAGGGGGCGGTCGCCCAGTATCCGGCGTTCTCGCTGGCCCGCTCCAATGTGGATGCGGTACTGGGCAAACCGTGCGGGCTGGCCAACGATGTGCTGGTCGAAACCGATCCCAACGCCTCGATGCTGCCGCCATTGACCGGCGATCCGCAGACGACCTTCACCGCCGGCGCCACCGGATTCGTGCCCAACGGGGTCGGCGATCTGACCCCGGAGGGGGAGCCGACAAACAGCAGCAGTATCTCCAGCGCCTTCGACAGCGGGAAGAACCAGGGCGAGGCCGGCACCCAAACCGCCGGTGCGCCACTGCCGTACGGCCTGGACTCGGCCACCACACCGGAACTGGGCACCGCCGGTGAGCAGGATCCGGCCGAACTCACCACCGGCTGGTACCGGTTGCCCCCGGCCGCCGAGCGCACCGGCATCGTGGCGATCACCGCGGCCGGGCGCATTCGCTCGGTCGACAAGGACGGCGTGGTCACCCCGGGCCAGCGCGTCGAGATCGAATACGGCACCAGCGACTCACCGACCGAGGCGCATGCGCTGGGCTCGGTGATCCCGGTCGATATCGGGCCGACGCCGTCGTGGCGCAACCTGCGTGTGCCGTTCGGCCAGATTCCGCCGCAGGCCGATGTGATCCGCATCGTCGCCCAGGACAGCAGCCGCGACCCCAACCAGTGGGTGGCGCTGACGCCGCCGCGCGTCCCGCGCACCACGACCCTGCAGGACATGGTGGGCTCGCGCAGCCCGGTGCTGCTGGACTGGGCAGTGGGACTGCAGTTCCCGTGCCAGCGGCCCTACGATCACCGCGACGGGATCGCACAGGTTCCGAGCTGGCGCATCCTGCCCGATCGCACCGCCGCGCACGACACCACGCTGTGGGAGAGCCACGACGGCGGCGGCCCGCTGGGCTGGAGCCAGCAGTTGCTGAGCTCGCAGACCCTGGCCACGTATCTGAAGGACGACTGGCGCCGGGACTGGGGTGAGTTGCAGCGGCTGACACCGCGCGACACCTCCGCGACCGCCGCGGTGCCCACGGTGACTCGGGAGACCCACGGCGGCATGTGGAATCCGGGCCACATCAACACCGCCTGGGGGTGAGGCCCCTACGGTCCGGCGACGCCCTCCAGTCGCCGGACCTGCTTGGTGGTGAGGTCCTGCAGCGAGGACGGATCCACCTGCGCCGGTGAGGTTTCCGCGATCTGCACGACGCTGCTGCCGACGACGGCGATCGTGGCCGCGGAATACAGCGACATGCCGCCGCTGGTGGTGCGGATCTGGAACGAGCTCGACGCGGAACCGGCCTTCGGCTGATCGAGCCCGCCCAGCCGGTAGTCGACGGAGGTGCCGTCGGCGTCGGTGCCGGAATAGCTGCGGCAGTCGCGCAGCAGCTTCTGCGCCGCCGCGAACGCCTGCGCCGCATTGCCGTCGGCGTAGCTGGCGATATCGATATCGATGCTCGCGAAGTTCGGCGACGAGTAGTGCACCGCGCCCCGGGCGGACGGCCCGCTGTACAGATCACCCACGGGTGCCAGCACTTTCGCGCATTCGGCCGGATCGGTGCGGGAGCGGTCCGGCGGCGTCTGCCCGTTACCGGCCGAGGCGTCCTCGAGCTGCGTGAACCCCGGGGGAAGATCGGCCGGGGTGAGCAATCGCGCCCGCAGCGCATCGGAATCGGTGACGGCCGGGGCGGTGATCGGCGGTACGGTCGCCGTCGCGGGCAGCGACGGCAGCGAATCGTCGTGGTGCCCGCATGCGCTCACCCCGACGACGACGCCCGCGAGCACGACCGCGGCGCGATTCACTCGCCCCATCGCACCTGCGTCCGGACGTCCTGGCGCAGCAGCACATCGGTGTGCGGATCGCGGTAGCACTGATTGCCGCCGATGGTGATCGCGCCCGAAACGGGAAGCGGCAGGCCGAGATCCACGGTGATGGTGCCCGCACCGTGCATCAGGTAGTCGATGATGTCGAGGTCGCCCGAATTGTTGGGCAGCTGCCAGGTGGCCGTTTTCGGCGTCTGGGTGATGTCGAGGGCGATGGTCAGCAGATTGCCGTCGCGCTTGGTGAGCGTCGCGGTCGTCATCTGGTCCAGCGGAACCACTCCCGAGACGCGCTGATGCACCGTCCACACCGCACCCTCGCCGACCGCGTCGGCGGGGAAGGCGATCGCCTCGTACACCGCCTGGTAGAAGGCTTGTTCGATGGCGGCGCGCGCGGTGTCGGGCGTCGACGGGGCCGGTGCCATCCGCAGCGCGGTGACGGCGCCGAGGTCGGTGAACTCGATGCCGGCGTGGGATCCGTCGGCCGCGACCAGTTGCTGATCCAGGGCCGGGTCCGGTGACGTGGCCGTGCCGAGGACGAGGTCCACCCCGTCGGCCTTCGCGTCCGCGGTCAGCGGAATGGCCACCGACGGCGGCGAGAAGTCCCGCACCGCCTGATCGTTGATCTGTTGTTCGACGTGGTGGTCGGTGCGCAGGGTCACCTGCTGGGAGGTGCCGGGGCGCACGGCCGGGCGCAGCGGAGCGTGCGGTTCCTCGCCCGGGGTGACCAGGGTGGCGACCGCGGCGGAGATCGGCAGGGTGACCTCCTTGCCGAAACCCGAAGGCTCGACCTCGGCGTCGCTGGTGGCCTCGGTCCCGTCGCTGCAACCGACGCCGAGCGCGGACAGGGTCACCGCCAGCACCATCAACAGCACTCCCGAGCGCACCGCGCGCGGATTCGGGCCCCGGCCGGACGCGCCCGCGGGGCGCAGACCGGTCACCGAGGCGCAGGAGTGGGAAGACAACACCGTCACGCCGAACAGGGTACGACCGGTTCCTGAAAAACAGCTTTGACTCCCGTCCGGCCACGCGCTGGGTGACAGCACCGCGAACCGGTGATGACGTGATAAGGAATGATGTCTAGCTGTGAATACGGACCGGCCGCGTGAGCAGCACCTCGACGACCCCGACGAACCCCCGCGCGAATCCGCGGCGGATCGGGGCGCCGACCGCGACGACGGATCCGGCACCCGCGGCGACAGCGCGGATTCCGCTCCGGCGCGGGACGGCTCGGGCGCCGGCGCTCCCGGCGATTCCGCGACGAACGGGACCTCCGGCACCCCGGCGGCCTTCCCGCGCCGCCTGCCGTGGCTGCTGTTGATCGCGGCCGTCGTGCTGGCCGTGGACCTCGGCACGAAGGCCCTGGTGGTGGCGAAGATGACCCCCGGCGAACCGATTTCGGTCATCGGCGACGTGGTGCGGCTGACCCTCATCCGCAATTCCGGCGCGGCCTTCTCCATGGCCACCGGCATGACGTGGCTGCTGACCCTGATCGCGGTCGCCGTGGTGATCGGGGTGATCCGCATCGGCCGCACCCTGCGCTCGCTGAGCTGGGCGATCGGTCTCGGCCTGGTCCTCGGTGGTGCGCTGGGCAATCTGGTGGACCGGCTGTTCCGTTCGCCCGGCCCGCTGCAGGGACATGTGATCGACTTCATCGCCGTCACCAAATGGTGGCCGGTGTTCAACGTCGCCGATTCCTCGATCGTGTGCGGGGCGATTCTGCTGGTGGTGCTGACGGTGTTCGGATTCGAACCCGACGGCACCCGCGCCGGCCACGACGATGACGAGGGCGCCCGCGCCGGTGACGATCAGGACGGGAAGGCGGGCGAATGAGAGAGACACGAGCCATGCCGATCCCCGACGGTCTGGACGGCATGCGGGTCGACGCCGGGCTTTCGCGGCTGCTCGGCCTGTCACGGACGGCGGTCGCCGCACTGGCCGAGGACGGTTCGGTGCAGATCGACGGCGCCGCGGCGGGGAAGTCCGATCGGCTCGTGGCCGGGGCCTGGCTGGAAGTGGAGTTCCCGGAACCGAAACGGGAGCTCACCGTCGAGGCCACTCCGGTCGAGGGCATGAAGATCCTCTACGCCGACGACGACATCGTCGCGGTCGACAAGCCCGTCGGCGTCGCGGCGCACACCGGTGTCGGCTGGTCGGGTCCCACCGTGGTGGGCGGACTGGCGGCGATGGGGTACCGCATCTCGACCTCCGGCGCGCACGAACGCCAGGGCATCGTGCACCGGCTCGACGTCGGCACCTCCGGGGTGATGGTGGTGGCGCAGTCCGAGCACGCCTACACGGTGCTCAAGCGGGCCTTCAAACAGCGCACGGTCGACAAGCGCTATCACGCGCTCGTGCAGGGACATCCGGATCCCTCCAGCGGCACCATCGACGCCCCGATCGGGCGGGCCCGCGGCAACGACTGGAAATTCGCGGTCACCGCCGACGGCCGGCCCAGCGTCACCCACTACGACACCGTCGAGGCGTTCCAGGCCGCGAGCCTGCTCGACATCCACCTGGAAACCGGGCGCACCCATCAGATCCGCGTGCACTTCTCCGCGATCCGCCACCCCTGCTGCGGTGATCTCACCTACGGCGCCGATCCGCGACTGGCCGAGCGGCTGGGTCTGCAGCGGCAGTGGTTGCACGCGCGCAGTCTCGGCTTCGCCCATCCCGCCGACGGCCGCTGGATCGAGATCACCAGCGACTATCCCGACGATCTGGAGCATGCCCTGGATGTGCTGCGCGCGGTGTGACGGGTGCGGCCGGTGAGTGAGAAGTGGCGCCCCGCAATCGGTTTCGCGGTCGTGGTGGTGCTGCTGATCGCCGTGGTGGTCCTGGGCTGGGCGCGGCCGCCGCGCGCGTCTGTCCTCGGCACCGACCGGCTCGGGCCGGACTCCGGTGAACGCGTCGCCGACTATCTCGAGCGCGCGCACGAATCGCTGTCCGGCGCCGACACCGCGCCCCGCTGGGCGCTGGTGACCTCCGATACCGGCCTGAACACCGCTGCCGTCGTCGACATCGGTGCGGGACTGCGTATTTCGCAGGTGCTTTACCACGTTCCGATCGAGCGCGTGTACACCCCGGTGATCACCGTGCCGGTCCCGGCCGGGACCGCCGCGCTGCGGTCCGCGCAGGCGGCGGCCGCCGGCGCGATGGATCACGTGCAGGCCGACGACGACCGCTCCCGGCGCCTGGCGGCGGTGCTGGCCGCGCGCCTGCACTCCGGCTGCGCCTGTGCGGTGAACTTCGTGGTCCGCGGCACTCTCGCCGAGCTGCGAGGTCTGGCCTCGCGCAGCGGGATTCGCAGTGTGCAGGCGCTGCCGCCGGATGCCTCCGCGGGCGCGTTCGCGGTGGTGCCGCTGCTGCCCGAACACGTCGACGTCGTGGCGCCGGGACCCGACGACGGCCCGATTCCCGACCACTGAGGCCGGCCTGCGCTGTCGGTGCCGCGCGGCATAATCGAGGCAGCGGGCGAGGGGAGAGGATGTGCCGGTGGATCGAGACGCAGGGCAGCGGGACCGGGCGCAGGGGGTGCTACTGGGGACGGCCGCCGGTGACGCACTGGGCGCCGGATACGAATTCACCCATCCGGCACCGGATTCGGTGATCGAAATGCGCGGCGGCGGCTCGCTGCGGTGGGAACCGGGGGAGTGGACCGACGACACCGCGATGGCGGTGGGTATCGCGCTCGCGGCGGCCGAACACGGTGCGCTGCACCACCCGGCGGGCCTGGACGCCGTCGCCCGGGAGTTCGTGCGCTGGTGGGACAGCCGGCCCAAGGACGTCGGATATCAGACGAGTCAGGTGCTGCAGTGGCGCAGCGCCGACGCCGCCGATATGCGCCGGCGCTCCTTCGAACTCGACGGGCTCACCGGCGGCAACGGATCGCTGATGCGCACCGCGCCGCTCGCCCTGTGCTATCTCGACGACCCGGACAACTGCGCCCGCGCCGCCCGGGCGGTGAGCGAACTCACCCACAGCGACGTCCGGGCCGGTGAGGCGTGCGTGCTGTGGTCGTGGGCGATCCGGCATGCCGTGCTCTACGGCGACTACGACGGCGTGCGCGGCGGCCTGGCCTTCGTTGACGCCGATTTCTGGGCCGCGGTACTGGACGAGGCCGAATCCGGCACTCCCGCGGACTTTCCGAAGAATGGCTGGGTGGTGCACGCGCTGCAGACGGCGTGGTGGGCGATCACCCATACCGAATCCCTGCCGGCCGCACTGGAAGCGGCCGTGCGCGCGGGCGGCGATACCGATACCACCGCCGCCGTCGCGGGCGGGTTACTGGGCGCCCGCTGGGGTTTGTCGGCGATTCCGCCGCAGTGGGTCGCGCTCCTGCACGGATATCCGCGGCTGCGCGGCGACGATCTGGTCGCGCTCACCCGCCGCATCGTCGATCGCCGGATCGCACCGCGCGTACGGCCGGATGCCGGATGATTGCCCGCCTGTGGGGCCGGGACCGCGTGCCGTCCGATTCGCCGGAAACGCTCTAGGCTGTCGGACATGTCGATCACCGAGCAGCAAGCGCGCGCACCGGGCCTGACCGCGGCCGAGGTCACGCAGCGCGTTCGTGACGGGCAGACCAACGATGTGCCGGATCGGGCGAGCCGATCGGTTGCCGACATCGTCCGGGCCAATGTGTTCACCCGGATCAACGCCATCCTCGGCGTCCTGTTCGTGCTGGTCCTGGCCACCGGATCGATCATCGACGGCATGTTCGGCCTGCTGATCGTGGCCAACAGCGTGGTCGGCATCGTGCAGGAGCTGCGCGCCAAGCGGACCCTGGACAAACTCGCCATCGTCGGCCAGGCCAAACCGGTGGTGCGCCGCGACGGTGCCGCCACCGAGGTCGGCCCGAAGGATGTGGTGCTCGACGATCTGATCGAGCTGGGGCCCGGTGACCAGATCGTGGTCGACGGCGAGGTCGTCGAATGCGAACTGCTCGAGGTCGACGAATCCCTGCTCACCGGTGAGGCCGATCCGATCGACAAGTCGGTCGGCGCGAAGGTCATGTCCGGCAGCTACGTGGTCGCCGGATCGGGCGCCTACCGAGCCACCAAGGTCGGCAAGGACGCCTACGCCGCGCAGCTGGCGCACGAGGCATCGAAGTTCACGCTGGTCGATTCGGAGCTGCGCAGCGGTATCGACACCATCCTGAAGGTCATCACCTACCTGCTGATTCCGGCGGGCCTGGTCACGATCTACAACCAGCTGTTCTCCAGCCATCAGAACTGGCAGCACGCGCTGAACGGTATGGTCGCCGCGCTGGTCCCGATGGTGCCGGAGGGCTTGGTGCTGATGACCTCGATCGCGTTCGCGGTCGGTGTGGTGCGGCTCGGCCAGCGCAAATGCCTGGTCCAGGAGCTGCCCGCGATCGAGGGCCTGGCCCGGGTCGACGTGGTCTGCGCGGACAAGACCGGCACCCTCACCGAGAACGGGATGCGGTTGTCGGAGCTGCGGGTCGTCGGCGATGTGCCGCAAGACCGGTTGCGTTCGGTGCTGGCCGCGCTCGCCCACGACGATCCGCGCCCCAACGCCAGCGTGCTCGCCATCGCCGAGGCCATGACCGAGGATCCGGACTGGTCGTCCACCGCGGTCGCGCCGTTCAGCTCGGCCAAGAAGTGGAGCGGCATCTCCTACGGCGAGCACGGGAACTGGCTGCTCGGAGCGCCGGATGTGCTCCTCGACCCGGATTCCGGCATCGCCGCCACCGCCCAGGACATCGGCGCGCAGGGGCTGCGGGTGCTGCTGCTGGCTTCCTCGGATCGGCCCGTCGACGATCCGGACGCGCCGGGCACGGTGACGCCGCAGGCGCTGGTGGTGCTGGAACAGAGGGTTCGCCCGGACGCGCGCGAAACGCTGGATTACTTTGCCGGCCAGGACGTCTCGATCAAGGTGATCTCCGGCGACAACGCGGTGTCGGTGGGCGCGGTGGCCTCCTCGCTCGGCCTGCCCGGTGGTGAGCACGCCGTCGACGCGCGCCGATTGCCTGCCGCCCAGGCCGAATTGGCCGATGTGCTGGACCGCGAAACCACCTTCGGCCGGGTCCGCCCGGACCAGAAGCGGGCGATGGTGGGAGCGTTGCAGTCGCGCGGGCACACCGTCGCGATGACCGGCGACGGCGTCAACGACGTCCTGGCGCTCAAGGATGCCGATATCGGTGTCGCGATGGGATCGGGCAGTCCGGCCACCCGCGCGGTCGCGCAGATCGTCTTGCTGGACAACCGTTTCGCCACCCTTCCGTATGTGGTGGGGGAGGGCCGGCGGGTGATCGGCAATATCGAGCGCGTCTCGAATCTGTTCCTCACCAAGACGGTGTACTCGGTCCTGCTGGCCTTCCTGGTGGGGGTGGCCGGCATCGGATCGCAGATCTTCGATTACGCCCCGCTGTCGTATCCGTTCCTGCCGCGGCACGTCACGATCGCCGCCTGGTTCACCATCGGCATTCCGGCCTTCATCCTGTCGCTGGCTCCCAACAACGAAAGGGCGCGAACGGGTTTCGTGCCGCGGGTGCTGCGGCTGGCGGTACCCTCCGGCACGGTGATCGGGGTGATGACCTTCATCGCCTACCTGATCGCCTACTGGAGCGCCGACCAGAGCCTGCCGACGGAGGCGCGCGAGGTGCAGATCGGCACGACGGCGCTGATCACGCTGCTGGTGATCGCGGTGTGGGTGCTGGCGATCGTGGCGCGGCCGTGGAACTGGTGGAAGATCCTGCTGATCGCCGGTTCGGTCGCGGGTTATCTGATCCTGTTCACGGTGCCGTTCACCCGCCACTTCTTCAAACTCGACCCGTCGAATGCCGAGCTGACCGGGGTGGCGTTCGCCTGCGGCGCGGTCGGCATCGTGCTGGTGGAGGTGGCGTGGTGGGTCACCGCGATGGTGACCGGTGAACAGCGGCACCTGTTCCCGGATTCGCCGGGCCGGAAGCCGCTGGGGCGCAAGGACTGAGCCGCGACGCGCGTCAACTGGTCGCATGGTATGGCGCGCCGTGAACGTCCTTGTGCCACGCATCGATTCGCAACGCGGGTACCTTCGGCAGTATGGAGGTCCTGCTGCATCAGATCGATGCGTTCGCGGATGCGCCCTTCACGGGTAATCCGGCCGCGGTGATGCCGCTGCTCGGCTGGTTGCCCGACGAGCTGCTGCAGCGACTGGCCGAGGAGAACCGGCTGTCGGAAACGGCCTTCTACACCTCGGCGCTGCCGGTGGAGGCCGGATTGCCGCCCGGTGACGGCCCGGCCTTCTGGCTGCGCTGGTTCACTCCGGCCACCGAGGTCGACCTGTGCGGGCACGCCACCCTCGCCACCGCGGCGCAGATCTTCGACGATATGCATCCCGCCGCCGGCCAGTTGCACTTCTACACCCGCAGTGGCTGGCTCGGGGTGAGCCGCAGTGGCGACGAACTCGAACTCGATCTGCCGCTCGTGGAATCCGTGGACACCGTCCCGGACCCGGATCTGATCACGGCCCTCGGGGTGCGGCCGCTGCGCGTGCTGACCGGCCAGGACGAGGTGGTCGTGGTCGCCACCGAAGCGGAAGTGGTTCGTGCCCGCCCGAATTTCGCCGCCTTCCCGGTGCTGCGCCGCGGGGTGATCCTCACCGCACCCGGCGACCACACGGATTTCGTTTCCCGCTTCTTCGCCCCCGGCGTCGGTGTCGACGAGGACCCGGTCACCGGTTCCGCGCACGCCCAGCTGGCACCGCTGTGGGCCCGCGATCTGGGCCGCGGCGATCTGTCGGCCCGCCAGCTCTCCGCCCGCACCGGCCGCCTGCGCTGCACGGTCATCGGCTCGCGCGTGCTGCTCACCGGCCGCTGCCACCGCTACCTCGACGGAGTGGTCCGCCTCCCGCAGGCTGAAATTCTGCCGATCTCGCCCTGAACGAATCCGCTCCCGGCGCCGGAGCGGACCGGCGACCGCCGGGCACCCGTGACCGCGGCGGTCCGCGGCCGTGCCGACGAATGAGCGCGTGGTCCGAAACCCGCTCGACAGGCGTTACCGGACGGAAGTAGCGTGCGGCTGGTGCGGGTGCGTGGATCGGTGAACGACGTGGAGGAGGCGACCGGCGCGGGAGGTGCCGTCGGGGGTCGAGGACGGTGGAGGCGCTCTCCGGCCGGTGGCGGTGTGGCGGTCGGCGCGGCGGCGTATCTGATCTGGGGCATGTTCCCCGCCTTCTTCGGATTGCTCGGTTTCGCGGGGCCGGTGGAGATCCTGGCGCAGCGGATTCTGTGGACCCTGGTCGTGGTGCTGGTGTTGCTGCTGGCGGCCGGGCGGTTGCGCGAACTGGGAGCGATCGACGGCCGGACCTGGCGGCTGGCGGCGGTGGCGGCGGCGGCGATCTCGATCAACTGGGGGACCTACGTCTACGGCGTGACGTCGGGGCACGTGGTGGAATGCGCGCTCGGCTACTTCATCAACCCGCTGGTCACGGTCCTGTTCGCAGTGGTGCTGTTCCGGGAGCGGCTGGTGTGGCCGCAGTGGGTGGCGCTCGGGCTCGGCGGCGCGGCGGTGGTGGTGCTGACCGTCGACTACGGCAAGCCACCGGTGATCGCGCTCGTGCTGGCCTGTTCCTTCGCCACCTACGGTCTGGTGAAGAAGGTGATCCGGCTCGACCCGATGCGCAGCGTCGCCGCCGAGGGTGTGGTGTCCGCGCCGTTCGCACTGGCGGTCGTCATCGCGCTGGGGGTGCGCGGGGACGCCGAGTTCGGGCACGGCGCCGGCCACACCGCCCTGATGGTCGCCACCGGCCCGGTGACACTGATTCCGCTGCTGCTGTTCGCCTTCGCCGCCTCGCGGGTGCCGCTGTCGACCATGGGAATTCTGCAATATCTCACTCCCGCACTGCAATTGGCGTGGGGTGTGCTGGTGGGGCACGAGCCGATGCCGGCCTCGCGCTGGATCGGATTCGGGCTGATCTGGACGGCTCTGGCGGTATTCACCGCCGACGCGCTGCACCGATCCCGGCGCTTGGCACGGCGGGACGCGCTGGGTTAATGTCGGATTCGTGGCGATGCTCCCGTAGGCCGACGAGTACCGGTCCGGGGTCGGGATCGTCACTATCAGAGGAGAAATCCTGTCCATCCAGTTCAACCACACCATTGTCGGCTGTCGTGACAATCGGGAATCGGCGCAGTTCTGGGCCGATATTCTGGGATTGAGCGTGGGAACGCCGTGGGGGCCGTTCATTCCGGTCACCGTGCACAACGGTGTCACCTTCGATTTCGCTCCGGTCCCGCCGCATATCACCGAGATTCAGCCGCAGCATTACGCCCTGCTGGTGTCCGAATCCGAATTCGACGCGGCCTACGCGAAAATCCGGGATCGGGGCCTGAGGTTCTGGGCCGATCCGCGGCAGAGCCGGGAAGGCGAGATCAACCACAACGACGGCGGTCGCGGTATCTATTTCCTCGACCCCAGCGGTCACTACATGGAGTTGCTGACCGTGCCGTACGGCGGATGGCCCGCGGCGACCGGCGAACAGCGATAGTGTGCGACCGGCGGCCGAATTCGCTTCGGCCGCCGGTCTTTTTTCGATCGAATTCCCCCGTTGTCAGGGCGAGACCGCGATACCCAGCGACAGTGCGGCGAAGGTTTTCGGTGCCGGAGAATCGTAGAACCGATCCATTTCGGTGATCTCGAATCCGGCCTCGTCCAGTAATCCGCGGATATCGCGATTGAGGTGGCATCCACCGGCGATCACCTGCTGAACCGGATCGAGCCGATGCTGCCAGGCACGCACGTTCGCATCCGGCGCCAGCCCGTGCTCGACGAAATGAAATGTGCCGCCGGGCAGCAGAACTCGCCGCACCTCCCGCAGCGCGACGGCGATATCGGGAATCGTGCACAGCGTCCACGTCGACAGCGCGCTGTCGAAACTGTTGTCCGCGAACGGCAACGACTGCCCGTCCAGGCCCGCCCGCTCCACCGGCACCGGCGAGTCCGCGACCCGCGCCGCCGCCAGTCGCCACCCCAGATCCGCCGGCTCCACGGCGCTGACGCGACTCACCCCGGCGGGGTAGAACGGCACGTTGCGACCCGAGCCGAATCCGATCTCCACCACCCGGCCCCGCAACCCCGCGCACACCCGTCGGCGCAGCCGATCGTTGGCCGGCACTCCACAGACCCGATCCGTCAACCGCGGCAGCACCCGCTCGCTGTAAATTCCCACCCTCTCACTGTGTCAAGTCGCCCTGCGCGCCGCTACCCGTCAGGGCACGGGGGTGACGTATTTGCCGAGCCATGTGGTGATGTAGCTCAGTACCTCGGGTGCGATGGTGGTTTCGATGGTCGGGTATTCCTTCGGGCTGCCGGTATCGGCGGGCTGCATCAGATGGTTGAGGCCGTCGAATACGTGGACGTCGGCATTCGGGTTGCCCGCCAGATCCGCCCGCGCGGCCGGGGCGCTCTGGGCGGCCGGAACCTGCATGTCCTTGGTTCCGTAGAAGGCCAGCACCGGAATACGCAGTGCCTGCAGGGCCGGCGCCGGGTCGTAGTCGACCAGGGCCTGGAAATACGGGGTGGTCAGCTGATCGATCGCCGATTGCGGCTGCCGCTGCTCCGGTGGCAGGGAGTCGTTGTGCTCGGTGGCGAAGCGGCGGATCTGTTCGTCGTCGCCGGTGCGGATCAACGTGGTCAGGGTGGTGATGTAGCCGACCTGCTTGCGGATGGCGTCGGCGTCGGCGTGCTCGCTGCGCAGCAGCAGGTCGTTCTGCGCGAGCAGCACATCCGAGCCGGAGACGGCCGGTCCGGCCATCATGATCACGAAGGCGAGCCGGCTGTCGGGGCGGGTGGCGGCCAGCGGCGCGAGATAGCCGCCCTCGCTGTGGCCGAGCAGGCCGATGTGGTTGCCGTCGATATCGGGACGGCTGCGCAGATAGCCCAGCCCGGCCATGATGTCGTCGGTCAGGTCGGTGTAGCTGCAGGTGTCGAGTTGGCCGCCGGTGCCGCCCACGCCTCGGTCGTCGGTGCGCAGGACGGCGTATCCGGCGCGCGTGAGGGTATCGGCGAGCAGCAGGAACGGTTTGTGCCCGGCGATCTCCTCGTTGCGATCCTGGGGGCCGCTGCCGGTCACCAGGACGACCGCCGGGAACGGCCCCGGCCCGCGCGGCCGGGTGAGCGTCCCGGCGATGGTGATGCCGTCGCTGCGATAGGTCACGTCCTCGGAGAGGTACGGCCACGGCGGGTGCGGCTCCTGCGGGCGCAGCGGAGTCGGCACCTTCCCCCGATGCATGGTCAGTGCCAGATCGTGACCGGACTGGGTGAAGGTTCCGGTGACGGTATCGGCGCGGCGGTCGTAGCGGCCGGTGAAATGCGGATCGCCCGGCAATCCGGGGATCGTGAAGGCGATCGCATCCGGGTTGGTATCGACCTGTTCGAGCGGCAGATCGAAGATGCCCTGCGCCGGAACCGTCACGCTCCCACCGTCTTCGGTGAAGGTCACCCCGATCGGCAGCTGCTGGTTCGGCAGCGGCAGGACAGCGTTCCAGTCACCGACGACGGGGGCCGGGCGCGGCGTCGCGGTCACCTTGTCGGAACTCGAGCAGGCGGCCACCAGGGCCACGGCGAGCAGCGTGGCCACTGCCACGATCAGATCCCGATGCCGCCGCGATCTCGGCGAGGTTCCCGCCCAGCCGCGGGATTCCGGCAATTCGGACCTCGTTGACCGCAACGATCGCATGTCTCAACCATGACACACCGCAGCGGGTGTAGAGGTGTTTCGGCAGGTCACGACACTGGGTGGGCACGTGGTCCGAAGATCACGGACAGGGTCGGCGCCGTGTGCGGTCCGGCTCGAACCGGTCTCGGGGGTGTCACTGTGCGGACAACGTCGTTGCCCGCACAACGGTACGCCCGTACCGTAGGGTATGTGAGCAACGACGCTTTACCCGCAGGTTCTGCGGCTCTGCCCGCAGGTGTGCGTGGCTCGGCCGCGGTCGAGTTCGAACCCTTGGTGCGCAATTTCGCGCGTATTGTCGGGGGCCGTGCCGGAGCCGGAGGCGGTCTGACCGTGCTTCGGCACGGTGAGCCGGTGGTCGATGTCTGGACCGGCTACTCCGATCTCACCACGCCCTGGACCCGCGATACGGGTAGCGTCGCGTTCTCCGCGACCAAGGGCATCGCCTCCACTGTGATCCACCGCCTGGCCGACCGCGGCCTGATCGACTACGCGGCCCCGGTGGCCGAATACTGGCCGGAATTCGGCGCTGCCGGAAAATCGCGAATCACGGTGGCGCAGTTGCTCACTCACTGCGCCGGACTGTCCTCGCTGCCGGGTGTCGCCGGCGGACTGGACGAGGTGCTCGACCACGAACTCATGGAACACCGGCTGGCCGCCGCCGCGCCGGACCGGTTGCTGGGGGTGCCGGCCTACCACGCACTCACCTATGGATGGCTGCTGGCGGGACTGGCCCGCGCGGTCACCGGTACGAGTATGCGCGAGCTGTTCCGCACCGAAGTCTCGGAGCCGCTGGGCATCGACGGCCTGCATCTCGGGCGCCCGGCGCCGGACTCGACCACCACCGTCGCCGCGCTCGCCGGTTCCCGGCTGGCCGTGGCCGGCACCGCACTGGGTGCCCTGCTCCTCGGGCAGGCCGGGCGTTTTCCGGGTCCGCCCGGCGCCGCGATTCGTGCGCTGTTCCTGCCGGGCGTGCATGCCCTCTTCGACGGTGACGAGCCGTCGATCCTCGCCACCGAAATGCCCGCCGGAAACGGCGTATTCACCGCGGGCGCATTGGCCTCGGTCTACGGCGTGCTCGCCGACGACGGCATGATCGCCGGTCGCCGATATCTGTCGGCGCAGACCATGCGTCATATCCGGCGCGTGCAGACGCGCCGGCTCGATCACGCCCTGTTCTACTTCCCGATGATGTGGCATCTCGGATACCACACGTTCCCTATTCCGGGGGCCTCCTCCGGATTCGGCCATATCGGCCTGGCCGGATCCTTCGGCTGGGCCGAACCGCGGCTGGGCCTGTCCGTCGGATTCGTGCACAACCGGTTCACGCCCCAGTCGTTCGTGTGGGATCAGCTGGCCGCGGCCTGGGTGCTGCCGCTGGTGATTCGCGGCGCGCGGGCCATGCGCGACGGCCGTCGTTCGTCGCAGCGCCGCGCTGCCTGATCGGACGCCGAACTGCCCTGTGCCGCAGAACATCTCGCGGCACAGGGCAGTTCGTTCGTAGAGATCAGGTGAGGTACTGGTAGGTGGGGGAGTCGGGATCCAGCTGCTGGCATTGGATCGGCGAGGCATCCATGCGCGCCAGCAGTGCGTCCAGGCCGGACGGCACGCCCAGTTCGATGCCGACGAGTGCGGCCCCGGTCTCCCGGTTGTTGCGCTTGACGTATTCGAAGAGGGTGATGTCGTCGTCGGGGCCGAGCACCTCGTCGAGGAACCGGCGCAGCGCGCCGGGTTCCTGCGGGAAGTTCACCAGGAAATAGTGTTTGAGGCCCCGGTGCACCAGTGACCGTTCGATGATCTCGCCGTAGCGCGAGATGTCGTTGTTGCCGCCCGACAGCAGGCACACCACCGTCGACCCCGGCTCGATATCGATCTCCGCCAACGCCGCCACCGCCAGCGCACCCGCCGGTTCGGCGATCACACCCTCGTTCTGGTACAGCTCGAGCATGGCGGTGCAGATGGCGCCCTCGTCGACCTGCATCATGCGGAAAGAGCCCGCGCCCCTGGGGGATTCGGTGCCGATGAGCAGCGGCAGCGACGCATGCGACACCACGCGCCCGCCGAATTTCGAGATCGTGGCATAGGGCAGGTCGCCCACCCGCCGCACGGCCGCGCCGTCGACGAAGGGATCGATCTGCGGCAGCGTGACCGGACCGCCCGCGACGAGGGCGGCCGTCATCGAGGCGGCACCGGCCGGCTCGACGCCGAGGATGGCCGTGGCCGGCGAGCGGTCGCGCAGATAGGTGCCGATGCCGGCCAGGCATCCGCCGCCGCCGACGGGGATGATCACCAGATCGGGAGCGCTGGGCAGCTGTTCGAGGATCTCCACCGCCACGGTGCCCTGCCCGGCCGCGGTGCGGGCGTCGTCGAACGGCGGGACCATGGTGGCGCCGGTGCGGGCGACGTCGTCGGCGGCCGCCGCGGCCGCCGCGTCGAAGGTGTCGCCGACGGCGATCAATTCCACGAAGTCGCCGCCGTGGGCGAGGATGCGGTCGCGCTTCTGCTTGGGCGTGGTGGTCGGTACGTAGATGCGGCCCTGGATCCCCATCGCGCGGCAGGCGAAGGCGACGCCCTGGGCGTGATTGCCGGCGCTGGCGGTGACGACTCCGGCCGCGCGTTCGCCCGCATCGAGCTGCACGATCAGGTTGTAGGCGCCGCGCAGCTTGTAGGAGCGGACCGCGGTGAGGTCCTCGCGCTTGAGGTAGACGTTCGCGCCGGTGGCCGCCGACAACCGCTCGATTCGCTGTAGCGGCGTCGGCTCGACGATGTCGGAAATTCGCTTGGCGGCCGCGTCGATCTCGTCCGCGCTCAGTTCGGGCAGCGGAGCGGATACTTTCTCTACGACATCCAGCGGTTCAGACACCCGAACATGCTATCGGTCGCGCTCGGTCCGGCGCGCGGCAGTTTCCGTAGCGGTCCGGAACGCCCGGAAACCGGCGACGCCCGGACCGTAGGCCGGGCGTCGCGGCGGTGATCGTCGTGGACCGGTGACCGTGGTGATCCGGGTGAATCAGGACTTCGGGGTCAGGACGAAGACCGGGATCTCGCGGGCGGTCTTCTCCTGGTAGTCGGCATAGTCCGGGTAGGCCGCGACGGCGCGCTCCCACCAGACTGCCTTCTCCTCGCCGGTCACCTCGCGTGCGGTGTAGTCCTTCACCACATCGCCGTCGCGCAGTTCGACGGTCGGGTTGGCCTTGAGGTTGTAGTACCAGACAGGATGCTTCGGAGCGCCGCCCAGTGAGGCTACCGCCGCGTACTCGCCGTTGTGCTCGACCCGCATGAGCGGAGTCTTGCGCAGCTTGCCGGTCTTGGCGCCGATGCTGGTGACCAGGATGATCGGCATCCCGCGGTCGAGCAGGGTATTCGCTTCGGACCCGTTGGAAGCCTCGTATTTCTCGGCCTGCTCGCGGGCCCAGTCGGATGTGCTGGGTGCGTAATCTCCGGTGAGTGGCATGCCCGGCACAACATCGACGGCCACGGATGTGTTCCCCACGTCCTTCGTGACCGGATCGCCGTGACCGGATCGCCGCAAATGTTCGGTGGACCGAAATTCCGGATACGTGTAGCCTGACGACATGACAGCGGTCAGCCCCATCGTTCGCCCGGTCCGCCGTGCTACGCATACGGTGCGGATCGCGGGGGTGCCGTGGCCGGTGTACAAGCTCGAGTCCGTCGCGCTGGGCGCGCTGCTCGCGCTGATTCTGGGCCTCATCACCGGTTCCGCAGAGCTCGCCGTCCTGGTCGCCGCCGGCGCGGCGGCGCTGCGATGGATTGTGGGAGCTGTTGCCCACCGAGGTAGCACCGCCTGACGGCGACACCACCCGCGCACGGTAGTCGAATCCGCGTGCGCCCAGCCCCTCGTACGGACCATCGAGGAGTCCGGCGTGGCGCCCCGGTGTGCCTCAGCTCGCCAGGCAGCCCGGGCCGAGCAGCGCTTTCAGATCACCCATCAGTGCCGAGGACGGGGAGACCCGCAGGTTGTCGGCGACCTTGAGCATCGTGGTCTTCTCGCGTGATCCGACGTGGCGGATGTGCACATCGGCGGTGCCGGGGTGGCTGGACAGGACCCGCTTGAGCGCGCTCACCTTGTCGGGAGTGCACAGCCGGGTCGGGATCGTCACCGCCAGAGGCTTCTCCATACCGATCGACGACAGATCCGGCACCACCAGATCGTTGGCGATCAGCGAGATCCGGTCGTCGCGCACCGAGACGCGCGCCTTCACGAGCACGACGGCGTCCTCGGCGATGTCCATCCCGTACACCGAATAGGCCTGCGGGAAGAACAGCACCTCGATACCACCGGTGAGGTCCTCCAATTGTGCCGAGGCCCAGGGCATTCCGTTCTTGTTGACGCGCCGGGTCACCGAGGCGAGGATGCCGCCGATGGTCACCTGGGCGCCGTCCTTGACATCGCCCTGCAGAATGGCCGGAATCGGCGTGTCCGCCTGTGCGGCGAGCACATGCTCGACCCCGTTGAGCGGATGGCCGGACACGTAGAGCCCCAGCATCTCTCGTTCGAGGGCCAGCTTGTGCTTGGCCTCCCACTCCTCGTCGGGCACCTTGACGTCGAAGACCGAGGAGATCGAATCGTCGGCGTCGTCGAGCCCGCCGAACAGGTCGAACTGCCCGATCGCCTCGGCCTTCTTGGTGGCCATCACCGCGTCGATGGCATCGGAATGCACGAGTAGCAGGCCCTTGCGCGGATGTCCGAGGGAGTCGAAAGCGCCTGCCTTGATGAGGGATTCGGTGACCTTCTTGGTGCAGGCGATGGTGTCGATCTTGTTCAGGTAGTCCGAGAAGTCGGTGAACTTCGACTTCTCGGTGCGTGCGGCGATGATCGAAGAGACCACGTTGGTGCCGACGTTGCGCACCGCGCCCAGGCCGAAGCGGATATCGGTGCCGACCGGCGCGAAGTTCTGTTCGGACTCGTTGACATCGGGCGGCAGCACCGTGATGCCGAGGCGGCGGCAGTCCGACAGGTAGACCGCGGCCTTGTCCTTGTCGTCGCCGACGCTGGTGAGCAGGGCGGCCATGTATTCGGCCGGATAGTTGGCCTTGAAGTAGGCGGTCCAGTAGGAGACCAGGCCGTAGGCGGCGGCATGCGATTTGTTGAACGCGTAACCGGCGAACGGGAGGATGGTGTCCCACAGCGCCTTGATCGCGGCCTTGGAGTAGCCGTTCTCCAACATGCCCGCCTCGAAGCCCTCGAACTCCGCGGCCAGCACCTCGGCCTTCTTCTTACCCATCGCGCGGCGCAGGATATCGGCTCGTCCGAGCGAGTAGCCGGCCACTTTCTGGGCGACGTGCATGATCTGCTCTTGATAGACGATCAGACCGTAGGTTTCGCCGAGGATGTCCTTGAGCGGCTCCTCGAGCTCCGGGTGGATCGGCTTGACCTCTTGGCGCCCGTTCTTGCGGTCGGCGTAGTCGTTGTGCGCGTTCATGCCCATCGGGCCGGGGCGATACAGCGCGCCGACGGCCACGATGTCCTCGAAGGCGGTGGGCTGCATGCGTCGCAGCAGATCGCGCATGGGCCCACCGTCGAGCTGGAACACACCCAGCGTGTCACCGCGGGCGAGCAGTTCGAACGTTTTCGGATCGTCCAGCGGCAACGCGTCGAGGTCGACGTCGACGCCGCGGTTGGCCTTGGCGTTGTCGATCGCGTCACCGAGCACGGTGAGGTTGCGCAGGCCGAGGAAGTCCATCTTCAGCAGGCCGATGGCCTCACACGACGGATAGTCCCAGCCGGTGATGATGGCGCCGTCCTGGGCTCGCTTCCACACCGGGATCGCGTCGGTCAGCGGCTCCGAGGACATGATCACCGCGCAGGCGTGCACGCCGGCGTTGCGGATCAGGCCTTCCAGACCCTTCGCCGTGTCGTAGATCTTGGCGATATCGGGATTGGATTCGATGAGGGTGCGGACCTCGGCGGCCTCTTTGTACCGCTCGTGCTCGGGGTCGGTGATACCCGACACCGAGATGTCCTTGGCCATGATCGGCGGCGGCAGCGCCTTGGTGATCTGATCGGCGATCGCGAAGCCGGGCTGGCCGAACAGGACGCGGGCCGAATCCTTCAGCGCCGCCTTGGTTTTGATGGTGCCGAAGGTGATGACCTGGGCGACTCGGTCGGTGCCCCACTTCTCGGTGGCGTAGCGGACCATCTCACCGCGGCGGCGATCGTCGAAGTCGATATCGATATCGGGCATCGAGACGCGCTCGGGATTGAGGAATCGCTCGAACAGCAGACCGTGCGGCAGCGGGTCGATATTGGTGATCTTCAGTGCGTAGGCGACCAGCGAACCGGCGGCCGAACCGCGGCCCGGCCCGACCCGGATCCCGACCTCGCGGGCGTGGTTGATCAGGTCGCCGACGACGAGGAAGTAGGCCGGGAAGCCCATCTTCAGGATCACGTCGATCTCGTACTCGGCCTGATCGAGGTACTTCTGCGGGACACCGTCGGGGAAGCGGTACTCCAGGCCGCGCGCGACCTCCTTGCGCAGCCACGAGGCCTCGGTCTCACCCTCGGGCACCGGGAATTTCGGCATCCGGTCGCGGTGGGTCCACACATCCTCGTAGGACTGCACGCGCTCGCCGATCAGCACGGTGTTGTCGCACGCTCCGGGGACCTCGCCGTCCCAGATCTCGCGCATCTCCGCGGCCGACTTCAGGTAGTAGCCGCTGCCGTCGAATTTGAAGCGGGTCGGGTCCGACAGCGTCTTACCGGTCTGAATGCACAGCAGCGCTTCGTGATTCGTGGAGTCGGATTCGTGCACGTAGTGGCAGTCGTTGGTGGCCAGCGGCGGAATGCCCAGCTTCTTGCCGATGTCGATCAGGCCTTCGCGCACCCGGCGCTCGATGGACAACCCGTGGTCCATCAGCTCGAGGAAGAAGTTGTCCTTGCCGAAGATCTCCTGCCACTTGGCCGCGGCCTCCAGCGCCTCGCGCTCGTGCCCCAGTCGCAGCCGGGTCTGCACCTCGCCCGACGGGCAGCCGGTGGTGGCGATGATCCCCTCGGCGTACTGGGCGATGATCTCGGCGTCCATGCGCGCCCACTTGCCGAGCTGGCCCTCGATCGAGGCCAGACTCGACAGCTTGAACAGGTTCCGCAGACCGGTCGCGGTCTCGGCGACCATCGTCATATGGGTGTAGGCGCCGGAGCCGGAGACGTCGTCGCTCTTCTGGCTCGGGTCACCCCACTGCACGCGCTTGGTGTTGAACCGGGACTCGGGCGCGATGTAGGCCTCGATGCCGATGATCGGCTTGATGCCCTGCTTCTTGGCCGAGTTGTAGAACTCCGAGGCGCCGTACATATTGCCGTGGTCGGTCATCCCGACCGCGGTCATCCCGAGCCGCTCCGCCTCCTTGAACAGGGGCGTGATCTTGGCGGCGCCATCGAGCATCGAGTACTCGGTGTGATTGTGCAGATGTACGAATCCCGAGTCGGCCACGCGAGGAATCCTAGTCGACCGGACCGACAGCCGACGCCAGGGAACTACATGCGTGCAATTCGGAGCTCGGCGTGTCGGGCGAGTCTCCCGGAATCGCCGGGAATGCCCCGCATCGCCGTGGCGAACCTCACCGCCGCGACCGCGGCGGGCGGGCGATCGCCGGAACGGATTCGAGTGGCACCGGTAACGCCGCGCGGGCCCGGCGGCGATAACCCGGCTGCGAGAGACGAACGGTCCGGAAGGGCAGATCGGTGCGTCACGGCGGTCGGCGGTCATCGTGCCGCTCCCCGTCTCGCCGATGACGGTCGACCGAGACGAGGGCGGTCGGCCGTCATCATTTCTTCGTCGCCGTCGTTCTCTTCGCCGTCGAACGCCGTCCCAGGTAGCTGCCGGCGGATCGCGGACGGGCGGGCTCCCACTACTCGCATCTCTGCCCTCCGATGCCGGCGAGCATTAACGTAATCACGCGCCCGGCGGGATAATTCGAGTAGTTCGCTACTCGCGAGCGGCACGGTACGGGGCGGGAGGATTGCCGGTATGAAGCGTTTGGTTGTGTGCTGTGACGGCACGTGGGGATCGGAGAGCAATCCGACGGTCTCCAATGTTGTGAAGATCGCCGAGTCGGTGCGGTCGAGCGCCGTCACCGACGCGGGCGACCATGTGGGACAACGGGTTTTCTATGTCGACGGCCCCGGCTCCCGCGGCTATCTGGCCGACAAACTGCTCGGCGGCGCGTTCGGGCTCGGCCTCGACGCCAACCTGTCCACGATGTACTGGCAGCTGGCACTGAACTGGGAACCGGGAGACGAGATCTACGTCTTCGGCTTCAGTCGCGGCGCCTATACCGCCCGCAGTCTCGTCGGGATGATCAACCGGCTCGGACTGCTCACCGCCGACGCGATGGTCGAGCGCGCCTATCCCGAGGCGTTGAAGATCTACCGTCAGCGCAAAGTGGATCCCGACGGTCCGGATCGGCCGGAGTGGATCGAATTCCGTGAGCGCAACTGCGTCTATCCGGTGCCGATCACCTTCCTCGGCGTCTTCGACACCGTCGGCGCGCTCGGGGTGCCGCTGCTGACGTCGTGGCGCTACCGCTTCCACGACGTGCGGCTGTCGCGAAATGTGCGGTACGCGCGGCAGGCACTCGCGATCGACGAACGCCGCCGGATGTACGCACCGTGCCTGTGGGAGATCACCGACGACCCCGAGGGCGGCCCGAGCGGAGCCGACCGGGTGCAGCAGATCTGGTTCGAGGGTGTGCACACCGATATCGGCGGTGGCTACGCCGACAGCCGGCTCTCCGACATCACGCTGCGGTGGATGGTGGAGCAGGCGCGGACCGCCGGATTGAGCTTCGACGACGAGCGCATCGAACAACTCCTGAACCGCCCGGCCGCCGTGCCCCCCGTGCCCTCGGTCGCGGCGGCGGAGCCGGCGGTCACGGTGCCGGATTCGCCTCCGCGGGCGCACGATTCACTCACCGTCTTCTACCGCGTCCTCAATCGCGTGGGCTGGGCGCTGCATCCGCGCAACCCCCGCTTCTACGCGGATTCCTGGCGCCGTCTGTCCGCTCCGGGTGATCGACGTGTCTACCTCGCAGACTGTGCCGCGCCGTGCCCGACCTACCGCCCACCGAACGTCGTCCGCTGGGCCGAGGAACTGGACGGACCGTTGCCCACCCTGCCGGTCGGTGTGAGCGACGACAGCGTCGACGATCACCCGGCAGGCGAACCTGTCGCGGGCGGACAGCACCCGGCGGGTAGCGGCTCGGTGGCCGGCACCGCCGCCTGATCGCCGCCGCCTGCTCGCCGCTGCCCATCACGGCCTTCGCCAGGTGCGTTTGACGGCGGTGCGGAGCTACGGCCCTGCTGATGCGCCGGAAATGACCGGTTCGGCAACCGCCGGGATGGCCGACGGCGAATCGGCAGCGCCTCGCTCGCCGTGTGGCGCTGCCGGTTGCCGGGCTGTGCCCGCCGGCTGAACCTGTCCCCGGGCGCGCCCGCTGCGCGCCCGGGTTCGCTTGTGTCTCAGCGCCTTAGGCGGGCGCGGCGACCCGAGTTCCGCATGCGCCGAGGGCGCGTGACCTGATCGAGATAAACCCGGTGTGTGATCGGTCGCACACATCACTGCAGGTCCAGCCGATTTTTCTCAGCGTAATAACATCTGTTATTCACTTGACGTTATGTTTACGTTAACTTGCCGCAATCAGTCTGTGACTCGCCAAGAAGCAGACAAACGGTCTGTTTTCACCGCGGCGAGCGGGCTTTTGTTCTGTAGATCGTCGCGTTGGTCCCACCACCGTTCGACGCATCCGGAGTTCATATCGCCATGCAGATCAGAAGACTGTTACCCCTCGCCGTCCTCGCCGCCGTCGTCACCGTGCCCGTCGCGGCCCACGCCGATGCCCCCGCTGTGCCGCCGCAACTGCAGCAGTTGGTGCAGGGATTGCCGCAGACGCAGCAGGACCAGGCTCAGCAATTCCTGCAGACCCTGCCGCAGCCGCTGCAGCAGGTGGTCCCGCAGACCTATTCCGACAACCTCGACGGCTGGATCAAGCACGCGCTCTTCGTGATGGGCCAGCACGGCATTCCGGGCAGCTACGACGGCATCTACCGCAATGCCATGCGCGAGTCGGGCGGCAACCCGCGTGCCATCAACCTCTACGACTCCAACGCCGCGGCCGGCATCCCCTCCAAAGGCCTGATGCAGGTCATCGATCCCACCTTCGCCGCCTATCACGTCGACGGCACCTCGGGCGACATCTACGACCCGGTCGCCAACATCGCGGCCGCCTGCAACTACGCCGCGCACCGCTACGGCTCGATCGACCACGTGTTCTCGGCGTACTGATCCGGGCTCGATCCGGCCTCAGCGCACGAGTAGCGCCACCGGCAGGCGGGCGAACAGCTTCTCCAGCCGGGTGCGGCCGGTGAAGGTGTGGCCGGTGAGGCGGTCGGTCCAGGTGCCCGAGGGCAGGTCGAGGACGGTATCGGCCCACCCGCCCTCGGTCAGGGCCACGCTGTAGCGGGTCGCGGCCACGATCACCTGCGGCGCCTCACCGCTGCGGCCGCGTGCGTATCCCACCAGGTGCTCGCTGCGGTCGCCGCTGCCGAACAGCGGTGTGTAGGAGCCGCCGACGAAGCAGTCGGGCCGCTCCCGCCGCAACCACAGGGCGTAGGCGACGATCCACATCTTCGCCGCGCCGGAGTTCTCCAATTCCGGTGTGCCCGTGAGCGATTGCAGCATCGCCAGGCGATGGCCGAAATCGACCGGCCGCCGGTTGTCCGGGTCGACCAGCGAGTCCTCCCACAGCTCGCAGCCCTGATACACATCCGGGATGCCGGGACCGCACAGCTGAAGCAGCTTCTGCCCCAGCGAATCCGACCACGCGTGCGGTGCGAGGCGGGTCGCCAGCTCACCGAGTTCGGCACCGACCGGCCCGTCGATCACGGTGTCGAGCCAGCGATGCACCTCCGCCTCGAAGTCGACGTCGGGTTCCTCCCACGAGGACCGCAGACCGGCCTCGCGCACCGCCTTCTCGGCGAACAGGTGCAGGCGTTCGCGAAACCGCGGCACCGTGGCGGGGCGCCGCCCGTCGACCGGCCACACGCCGAACATGTTCTGCAGCAGGAAGTTCGCGGTCGGCCCGTCCGGCGCGGGCGCGAGTTCCAGCCAGGCGCCCACCGCCTTGGCCCAGCTGTCGGCCACCTGCGACAGCACCGTGATGCGGGCGCGCACATCTTCGCCACGCTTGGTGTCGTGCGTCGACAGTGTCGTCATGGTGGCCGGGCGGCGCACCGCGCGTTCGGCATTGGCGAGATGGAATTCCAGCACCGAACGGCCGAACCGGCCCGGGTCACCGCCCATCTCCTGCAGTGACACCAGACGCGACGCCTGATAGAACATGGTGTCGTCGACCGCCTTGGCCGCGACCGCGCCGCCCACCTGATGCATCCGCCGCGCCGCTTCTCCGCCGGCGGCCAGGGCCCGCACCAGGACCGACAGCGGGGCCGTCAGCTCCCGGTTGCGCTGCTGCACCTCGGCCACCACGGTGCCGAGCACCCCGGACAGGGGTGCGTAGTCGGTGCGGTACACCGGCATATGGGACAGCACCTCGATGGTGGCGTTGGTCAGCGCCATATCGCTGATCGCGGCGGAATCGAATCCGTTCACCGCCGCGTCGCGCTTCACCGCGCCGACCAGTCGCCGGACCTCGGGCACGAGCAGGCGCTCGGCCACCGCGCGTTTGATGCGGTGTTCGGTATCGGCCATCCAGGCGGCATCGCTGCCGTGTCCCGACATCCGCCGCGACAACTCGGTGAGCGCGTTCTCCCCGGCCGGATCGACGAAGATGCCGCCGACCTCCGCGAGCGCTTCGTATCCGGTGGTGCCGTCGACGGGCAGGGTGGCGTCGAGCGGTTCGTTGCGGCCGAGCACCTTCTCCACCAGCAGCAGCCGCTGCGGGCCGATCAGCCGGCGCAGTTTCGCCAGATAGGCGGCCGGATACGCCAATCCGTCGGGATGGTCGACGCGCACCCCGTCGATGAGATCGTGTTCGCACCAGGCGGCCAGTTCGCGATGGGTCAGGTCGAAGACCGCCGGCTCCTCCTGCCGGATCGCCGCCAGCTCCGAGACCGCCAGGAATCGCCGATAGCTGCAGATCCCGGCCTTCCAGCTGACGAGGCGATAGTGCTGGCGGTCGTGGATGCGCAGCGCGTTCTCCCCGTCGGTGCCGGGCGCGATCGGGAAACGCAGATCACGCAGGGCCAGGACCGGTTCGGGGCCCGAGCGGTCGACGGTCAGCGCGGCCGGATCGTTCTCGCTGTGCAGTACGGGCAGCGCCAGCCGCCCGCCCGCGCCGTTACCCGGGCTCCAGTCGATGTCGAAGAAATGCGCGAATTTCGAATTCTTGCCGTTGCGCAGCACATCCCACCACCACGGATTGCGCCGCGGATCGCCGACGCCGACGTGATTGGGCACCAGATCGACGATCAGGCCCATGCCGCGGCCGCGGACCTCGTCGGCGAGCGCCTTCAGCCCGCCCGGCCCGATCGCCCGCCGGACCCCCGTGCGCAGCACGTACCGGCTACAGCTGCGCCCGGACGCCCTGACCTTCGCCGATGCCCGCGCGATCGCCGAATATTCGCGTCCGCTGGA
>NZ_LZML01000063.1:0-1760 GCF_001665695.1 Nocardia sp. 852002-51101_SCH5132738
CTCGTCGGCGCCGTCCTGGCCGAGCAACACGATGAATGGATCGAAGGCCGCCGCTACCTCGGCCTGGACGTGCTGGCCCGCTCCCGCGGCCTCGCCGACCCCACCGACGAACAGGAGGACCCCACCCCCGCACTGACCGCCTGATCGAACAGGATCACGCGGAAATCACCCCGATACACCACCCGCTTGGACTTGACCCGCATTCCGGCACTGCTTCAAAATCGTAAGGGGTAACCATCTCGATATCGAGGCGGAGAAGTACGTACTAGCTGAATCAGATGCGGGTGGGAAGGTGTCCCTGGTATCTACCGTATCCGGAAGGAATATTGGCGAACTATCGGATCTAGCGGTTCACGGCACGGGGTATGGCAGCCTTGACGACGCTGTAGAGGCAGGGCGCCGTTGGAAATTCTATTTGCTAAAGATATTCGCTCGGCAATTCATGGCTGTAGACTTTGGTGAAGATGACTCGGTTGGTTTCCCTGAAAGTCTAATCGTCGATGCCGACACCCCGTATCCCTTCAATGAACTCTGGTCGAAGGGTGATCGCATAGTCAGGGTAAGTGACCAATTGCAGGTTTTTGAATCTGAGCCCCCTCCGAAGTTCGCGCATCTCTCTGCGGGCGCAGTGGTGAAAAGGGGTATGTCCCAGTTCGGCGCAGAGTTGCGCGGTATTCGTGAGTCGGATTCGGTAAATTGGTCCGATAAGCACGAACTAGCTTATCGTCTCGTTCACAATGCATTATGGGATGAGAATCCGGAGGTAAGGTACATTCTCCTCGTAACCGCCGTGGAAGCTCTCCTTGTCGATCGGCCGGTGGAACCGAAGATTGCCGCCGGGTTGGACCGCTTAATAGAGCTAGTTAAGATATGGCCCGATGTCGACCAGCCCGTCATGGATCGGCTCGGTGAACTACTCCGCAACGACAAGAAAGAATCGGTGTCTAAATTGGCGGCGAAGAAAGCCGCGATACTTGAAGGGGAATACGGCGGCATGGACTCTGTGTCGTACTTCAAGAAGGCATACAGCATCCGGAGCAACCTCGTTCATGGCAACGCGAAACGACTCTCTTACGGCGAACTGAGAACACGTGACTCGGAACTGTTGAGATTCGTTTTGGATCTTCTCGATGCCGACGAAGCCGGTAAGGACTCCTCGTCACCTTAGCTCCCTGGTATCTCCTGCGCCCGGCCATCCAGTGCCCGTCTGATCAACAGACGGGCAGCTTCTCCGGTCACAGCCTGCCGCGCCAGCACATCGAACGTCCGGTGATACACCTTAATCTCTCGCGGCTGCGTAATCGCCAGCTCTGCTGTGACACCTTCCACATAAACTATCTTCGTGTCGAACATGACGAACGCGGTTGTAGTCATCTCGAACGGTGCCGTAGCAGGAACGATGCCCAGCGTTACGCGCGGCATCCCCTGAACGGCTAAGAGCCTATCCATTTGGCCGATCATTGTTTGATCATCACCAACGGTGGTGTACAAGGCTTGTTCAGCGATCAGGAAATGAAACAAGTGATCGCGCTGATACAGCACACGTTGTCGTTCGATCCGGGCGGATACACCTTCGTCCAAGTCGTTCGGCACTTGCTGGAACTCGATTACTTTCCGCAGGATTCCCGCCGCATAGTCCGCTGTCTGCAATAGTCCGGGTATCACCGTGGGTTCGTATCCGCGGGGAGTGTCGGATTACCGGTGGATCTGACCCCGGTAGGGGTTAGTTTCCGGTCGGGTTGATCCGGCCTTCGACTTCA
>NZ_LZML01000064.1:0-29632 GCF_001665695.1 Nocardia sp. 852002-51101_SCH5132738
TCGATGGCCCTCCACTGCCTCGAAATCAGAGAAATCCCGGCCGGATCGCTTGACAGCGGAGATAGGGACACCCCCCCAGGACGGCACGAGTCACCTCGTCGTCGACCGAACCTTCGATCTCGTCGAAGGTTGGAAATTCCATATCGTTTGCCCACCCCCCGCGTGCTCATCGCCGCAGAATGATTGCCGCGCCGAATAGCTGTAGTAGCACCGTAGGCACCTTTCTGATCCGCCCACCAACAGAAACTCTGATCGCGGACACCGCGCTGAGGGCGCGGCGCCTCGAGAATCGTGGCCGGCCGGCCAACCTGTGGCCAAGCATTTCGAGATGTGGCCACGACTCTCGAGACCTTGCAATCAGTGACCTGTGATCACTACGCCTGGTCGAACTCGCCGTCCTTCGCACCACCGATGAATGCTTGCCACTCACCGGAAGTGAAGACGAGCGGGGGGCGGGTGCGGTCTTTGCTGTCCCGCACACCGACCAAGCCGCCTGCCAGGTACGCAACTTCGACGCATTCACGCCCCGCCGAGGTACGGCTGCTGGTGAACCACTTGGCGTCGGATAGATCCACGTTGTATTTGTCGATCACGTTCCAAACTCCCTCGCTGCCCGCCGGAGCAGTTCTCGACTCGCCTGCTCGTTCAGGGCCGCATGCATGATGCCCTGATACGAAATAGTGTAGCGATCAACATCGTTCGGCTTCTCGAGATACATTCCACCCGTCGTATGCTCCAGATAGACGATTGTCGGCTCGATTGGGTTGCCCTTGGCATCCTTGCCGAACTGCAGGACGATGAACCTGCCCATCGCATCACCCAACGGGATACCAGCCGAGAACGGCAGTATTCGCAACGAGACGTTGGGCATCGTGCTCACGTCGGCCAAGCGCCTCAGTTGAGCCGCCATCACACGCGGGCTGCCGACGACCCGGCGAATCGCCGCCTCACCGAGTACAACCCCGAGTTGCGCAGGAGCGCGCTTGCGAGCGATCAGCGACTGCCTGTGTATTCGCAACTGCACCCGCTGCTCAATCTCCTCACGCGGTACATCCGGAAACATCCCGAGCATCAATACCCTTGCGTAGTCAGGAGTTTGGAGCAATCCGATCACCGCGTCCGGCGAATAGACCACCAACTGCTCCGCCGCCGCCTCCAACCCCATGTACACATCGAAATCCTGCGGGATCACGTCGTCGTACTCGTGCCACCAGTTCTGCACATTCGCTTGCTGCGCAAGCCCTTCCAGCGCTGCGGTCAGGGTGTCGTCCGCGCCTAGCACCGCGCAGATTTCGCGGATGTCGGCGGTGCGGAGTTTGGTCGGAAAGCGGCCGTTCTCGTAGCGCTGGACCGTGCTCGCGCTGATCTCGGCCTTCTGCGCAACCTCGTGCAGCGTCATCCCGGTCTGTGATCGCAGGTCGCGAAGGTATCGGCCGAGTTGCCGCCTGGGTACCGTACTGCCGGGTTCTGACATGTCGACCATCTCCTTCTCGGGTTCGAGGAGCTTCGATCCGGACCGGACTCGTCCCGGATTCTTGGGGACCGTGCTGGCGATACGCCGAAGTGCCCCCGGGAAATTCATCTCCGCCGGTCCCCACAGCTCGATCGTGATGTTCTGTGCGCGCTCACCCGGCAGCCCCCGAGGCGCGGGCCCGGCTCTATGAACCGGTACGCGGCGTGGCACCGCCGCGAAGATCTGGAGAGGTCACGAAGACAGCGATGGAACAGCAGACCAATGCGTCGAGCGAATGCTATAGCACCGAGATACTCGGCACCCGATACCCCAGTCTAACACTGGCACAACAGATTTCACCACGGCCCGACGAGCCGGACCTTATGGGCTGATCCCGTGACTAGGGAATTCGGAAGCCGGGGACCACGTGGTCGCGGGCGAACTGCCGACAGGCGGCCTCGTCGTCGACCGGGATCAGCGTCTGCGGAGTCAGCGCGAGCGAGAGCGCGTTGCGCGCGACGAGTTCGGCCAGCGGCAGCGGATCATACTGTGGCAGTTTGCCTTCCGTCTGCAGGCGGGTGATGAACTCGGCGACGTAGTCGCGCCCCAGCTCGATCACCGGCGCGCCCTGCACGGTGAGGTAGGGCAGCACGACCTCCGGTTCGGTGGTCAGCAGCCGGTCCAGCAGTTTGTTGCCGCGCAACCCGTCCAGGAAGGCGACGAACAGTTCGACGATCTGATCCTCGGCGCTGGCGTCGCGATCGATCTGACGCTGCACCGCGGCGTCGACCTGTTCCACGAATTGGCGTGCCTGCCACAGCCCGACGGCCTGAATCAGATCGGATTTGCCGGCGAAGCGCCGATACAGCGTCGCCAGCGACAGCCGGCCGCGCCGCGCGACCTCGACCATGCTGGTGCGTTTGATGCCGAAATCGAGGAAAGCCAGCAGTGCCGCGTCGAGTACCGTGGTCTGATTGCGGTCCTCCGGACCCGCGCCGCGAACCAGCGGCAGGAGCCGAGTCGACAGTCTGGTCGAGCCGGTCATGGTGGTTCCTCTCGTTCGCCCGGGTCGCGGACACGGTGACGCTCTCATCATCCCATATGGTCAGCGGCCTCGATTGACACGATGCCACACCGATGAGAAGGTTTGTACGAAAGCTTCTCATATTCTCTCGCCGATCCGGCGGGGAGGAACAGGAGACGAGTCGACGATGACCGCCCCCCTGCGCGCGACCGAGCCGCTGCCCGAGATTCCGGGCGACGAGCTGACCCCGGAGACGGTGCGCGAACACATCGACGGCGTGGCCGCCTTCCTGGGCGGTGCCGCGAACGTGATCATGCAGCTCAGCCATCCGCCGGTCGGCTACGGCGTACTGGAGAGCACGGTCGACAGCGGCAAGGTGACGTTGCACCCGCTCAAGCGGCTGCGCACCACGCTGACCTATCTGGCCGTGGCCTGGCTGGGCAACGACGAGGACGTGCAGAGCTATCGGGAGGCGGTCAACGCCTCGCACCGCCCGGTGCATTCGGGACCGAACAGCCCGGTCAAGTACAACGCCTTCGATCCGAAATTGCAGTTGTGGGTGGCGGCCTGCCTGTACTGGGGCGTCGACGATCTGTACCGGCGCATGCGCGGACCGATGGATCCCGAACTCGCCGAGCGTTTCTACCGCTACAGCGTCCGGCTCGGCACCGGGCTGCAGATGCGTCCGGAGATGTGGCCGGCCGACCGGGACGCGTTCTACGCGTTCTGGGAGGCGAACCTCGCGACGAAGACCATCGACGAGCCGGTACGCCGCTACTTCAACGATCTGATCGACCTGAAGATGCAGCCGCGCCTGATTCAGCTGCTGGCCGGGCGGTTCCATCGCTTCACCGTCACCGCCCTGCTGCCGCAGCATCTGCGCGACGAGATGGGGATGCGCTGGACCGCGCGCGACGAACGCCGGTTCCGATTCGTCCTGCGCACGATCTCGGCGGTGTGGACGCGGATGCCCACGGTGATCCGGGTCTTCCCGTTCAACTTCTACCTCGCGGACATGCGGTTGCGCCGGCGCTTCGGGCGACCGCTGGTCTGATTCAGCGCTCGGCGAGGGCGCGGAGGAAGAAGCCGAGGTTGGCCGGACGTTCGGCCAACCTTCGCATCAGGTAGCCGTACCACTGGTTGCCGTAAGGGATGTAGACCCGCACCGCGTGCCCGTCCTCGGCGAGGCGCCGCTGTTCGAGCGAGCGGATGCCGTAGAGCATCTGGAATTCGAAACCGCCCGGGGCGCGCCCGTTCCGGGCGGCCAGGTCGTGGGCGGCGGTGATCATGACCGGATCGTGGGTGGCGACCATCGGATACCCCGGACCGGCCATGAGCAGTTCCAGGCACCGCAGATACGACTCGTCCACATCGGCGGCGCGTTGGTAGGCGACGAACTCCGGCTCGCGATACGCGCCCTTGCACAACCGGATTCGCGCGCCCTCGGCCGCGGCGATGCGACAGCGATCCTCCGCGCGGCGCAAATAGGTCTGGGTGGCGACCGCCAACCAGGGATAGTCGGCACGCATCATGTGCACGGTCGACTCGGTGGTTTCCGTGGTGGTGTGGTCCTCCGCGTCCACGGTGATCCACACCCCCGCCTGCTGCGCCCGCTCGCACAGGGTCCGCAGATTCGCGGTGGCGATCTCCGGGCCCGCCAGCCCCAGCGACTGTCCCAGCGCCGAGAGCTTCACCGAAACCTCTACCGGCGCAACGGTTTGCGCCGATTGCCAGCGGTTCCATCGGGCCAGATCATCGATCAACGCGAGGTATTCGGCGACGGCGTCATCGGCCATCGAGCGTTCGGTCGTGTACTCACCGAGAAAGTCGACGCTCACCATCCGGCCGCTGCCCAGCAGCTCGCCGACGACCGGGGCCAAGTCGGCGCGGTTCTCACCGGCCACGAACCGGTGCACGACCTCGGCGGTGACCGGAAACCCGGTGATCGCCCGCTTCATCCGCACCGATCCGGCGGCGGCGAGGATCGCGGGGCGCAGCGGGTTCATCGTCGCCTGCCGGGTGGGGCCACCGATAAGCCGTTCATTCCGACTCCATATGCGGATAGCGGTAATCGGTCGGCGGCACGAAGGTTTCCTTCAGTGTCCGGGGCGCGACCCAGCGCAGCAGGTTCAGATACGACCCGGCCTTGTCGTCGGTGCCGGACGCGCGGGCACCGCCGAAGGGCTGCTGGCCGACCACCGCGCCGGTCGGCTTGTCGTTGACGTAGAAATTGCCCGCGGTGAAGCGCAGTGTGGTGGCGGCCCGGTCGATCGCGGCCCGATCGCGGGCGAAGACGGCGCCGGTGAGCGCATAGGGTGCCGCCGAATCCACTTCCGCCAGTATCGAATCGAAGGCTTCGGGGTGATCGTCGTCGTACACGTACACCGCCAGGATCGGCCCGAAGTATTCGGTGGTGAACGCCTCGTCGCGCGGGGTATCGGCCAGGAGCACGGTGGGCTCGACGAAGTAGCCCTCGCTGTCGTCGTAGGTGCCGCCCGCCGGTATGCCCAAACCGGCCGCGCGGGCCCGCTCGATCGCGGCGACGTTCTTGTCGTAGGCGCGCCGATCGATCACGGCCCCACCGAAATTGGATAGATCGGCCACGTCGCCGTAGCTCAGTTCGTCGACCTCGGTGAGGAAATCGTCGCCCATCTCCCGCCACAGCGAGCGCGGAATGTAGGCGCGGGAGGCGGCCGAACATTTCTGTCCCTGATATTCGTAGGCGCCGCGAATCAGCGCGGTGCGCAAGGCGTCCGGATCGGCCGAGCGGTGCGCCAGGACGAAATCCTTCCCGCCGGTCTCTCCCACCAGCCGCGGATATCCCTGGTAGTGGCCGATATTCGCGCTCACCCGCTGCCACAGGTGCTGGAAGGTGCGGGTGGAGCCGGTGAAGTGGATGCCGGCCAGGCGCGGATCGGTCAGCGCGGCCTCGGACAGTTCGATGCCGTCACCGGTGACCAGATTGATCACCCCCGGCGGCAGCCCGGCCTCCTCGAGCACCCGCATCGTGTAGTACGCCGCCAGCGTCTGAGTGGGTGAGGGCTTCCACACCACGGTATTGCCCATCAGCGCGGGCGCGGTCGGCAGATTCCCGGCGATCGCACTGAAGTTGAACGGGGTGATCGCGTAGACGAATCCCTCGAGCGGGCGATAATCCATCCGATTCCACACGCCCGCAGACGATTCCGGCTGCTGCGCCAGAATGTGGCTCGCGAAGGCGACGTTGAACCGCCAGAAGTCCACCAGCTCGCAGGGTGCGTCGATTTCGGCCTGGTGCGCCGATTTCGACTGCCCCAGCATGGTCGCGGCGGCCACCGTCTCCCGCCACGGCCCGGCCAGCAGGTCGGCGGCCCGCAGCAGCACCGCGGCGCGCTCGGTGAACGGCAGCGCGCGCCACTGCGGCGCGGCGGCCGTCGCCGCCTCGATCGCGGCCCGGCCTTCCTCCTGAGTCACATCGGCGTAGGTGCCCAGCACGTGCTCGTGCCGATGCGGCATCACGATCTCGGAGCGGGGCCCGGTCCCCGGCCGATGCTTGCCGCCGATCACGAGCGGCACATCGACCGTTCGCCCGGAGATTTCGGCAAGTTTGCCGATCAGTAGTTCTCGTTCCCGGCTCCCCGGCGCATACGAGTGAACCGGCTCGTTCGCCGGAGTCGGGACAACCGTGACAGCGTCCATAACGCCAGGCTAGTCCCGCATCGGGGCGATGCTGCGGTAAACCGACGAGTACGACGCGCGTCGCGTCGCCGGTTGATTGCTGAGAAAACCGAGCCGCGGCCCGGCCGCCGTCTCAGGCGGACAGCCGGACCGCCGCGGCCGCGATACGCTCGTCGGTCGCGGTCAGGGCGATGCGCACGTGCTCGGTGCCGGTGGGGCCGTAGAAGTCACCGGGTGCGGCGAGGATGCCGCGCTCGGCGAGCCAGTCCAGCGTGGTGCGGCAGTTCTCGCCGCGCGTGGACCACAGATACAGGCCGGCCTCGGAGTGGTCGATGCGGAAACCCGCCTCCTCCAACGCCTTTCGCAGCACCTCGTGGCGGGCGCGGTAGCGTTCGCGCTGCTGCGCCTCGTGCCGGTCGTCGGCCAGTGCGGCGGTCATCGCGGCCTGGATCGGGTACGGGACCATCATGCCGGAATGTTTGCGCACCTCCAGCAGCTCCCGGATCAACTCGACGTCGCCGGTGACGAAACCGGCCCGATAGCTGGCCAGATTCGACGTCTTCGACAGCGAGTGGATGGCCAGCAGACCGGTGTGGTCACCGTCGCTGACGCGCGGATCGAGGATGGATACCGCCTCGGCATCCCAGGTCAGGCCCAGGTAGCACTCGTCGGAGGCGACGATCGCGCCGCGTTCGCGGGCGAAGGACACCACCTTGCGCAGATGGTCGATGCCGAGCACCCGGCCGGTGGGATTGGACGGTGAGTTCAGGTAGATCAGCGCCGGCGATTCGGGGCCGAGCCGAGTCATGCCGTCCGCCCGCAGAATTCGCGAACCCGACAACAGCGCACCCACCTCGTAGGTCGGATACGCCACCTCGGGAATCACCACCAGATCGGCCGGGCCGAGGCCCAGCAGTCGCGGCAATCCGGCGATCAATTCCTTGGTGCCGATCACCGGCAGCACCGCATCGGAGCCGATGCCGGACATGCCGAAGCGGCGCGCGACCGCCGCCACCGCGGCCTCCCGCAATTCGGGAGTGCCGTAGGTGGCGGGATACCCGGGGACGGCGGCGGCCGAGTCGAGCGCGGCGCGGATCAGCGGGTCGACCGGGTCGACCGGTGTGCCTACCGACAGGTCGACGATGCCGTCGGGATGCGCCGCGGCGCGAGCCTTGGCCCCGGCGATGGTGTCCCAGGGAAAATCGGGCAGCAGACTGCTGACCCGCACACGATCGCGGATCACCGAGGCGCTACCTACTCGTTCGCCATCGGCGGCAGCGCGGCGATGAACGGCACGTCGTAGTCGGTCTTGCCGACCTTGGTTGCGCCGCCGGGCGAGCCGAGGTCGTCGAAGAAGTCGACGTTCGCGTTGATGTACCCGCTCCACTGGTCCGGGGTGTCGTCCTCGTAGAAGATCGCTTCCACCGGGCACACCGGCTCACATGCACCACAGTCCACGCACTCGTCGGGTTGGATGTACAGCATGCGATTGCCCTCGTAGATGCAGTCCACGGGGCATTCCTCGATGCACGCCTTGTCCTTCACGTCAACGCACGGTTCAGCGATGATGTACGGCACTGCCGTTCTCCTAGTCTGTCCTTGCCTGCGGGACACTTCCGCCCGCGCAACAGTATCCCGGGGACTCACATTACAACTGGTCAGCCTTGCCTAACTTGTCGATCCCGACGGGATGCGACACACCGTCTCCGGCGCTGTTCGCCGACCCGGTCCGGCGGTGTCCGATTCGCCGGTCCGGCGGTGTCCGATTCGCCGGTCCGGCGGGTGTCCGAATCGCCGGAGCCGCCGGTGTGCGCGACGCCCGCCTCCGAAGTTCCGCGGCGCGGGTCCGCCAGGCGGCGCCGACGAATCAGCCGACGGTCAGCGGCAGGGCCGACACCTGGTGTTTCGGTATCCCGTAGGTAGTGGTGCGCTCCCGCACCGGGCGACCGATCCCGGCGCCGATCTCGACCAGTTCGGCCACCGACTTCGCCGAGCCGTGCTCCGATCCGGCCATCCGGGAAATGGTCTCCTCCATCAACGTACCGCCCAGATCGTTGGCGCCGCCGTTGAGCATCACCTGGGTGCCGGTGATGCCCAGCTTCACCCAGCTGGTCTGGATGTTGGCGATGCGCCCGTGCAGCATGATGCGGGCCAGCGCGTGCGCGGCGCGGTTGTCCCGGATCGTCGGCCCCGGCCGCGACGCGCCCGCCAGATACAGCGGCGCGCTCTGGTGTACGAACGGCAGCAGCACGAATTCGGTGAACCCACCGGTCTCGTCCTGGATGCCGCGCAGCACCCGCAGGTGGCCGACCCAGTGCTTCGGATTGTCGACGTGGCCGTACATCATCGTCGAACTCGACGGAATGCCGAGTTTGTGGGCGGTGGTGATGACGTCGATCCACGCCGAGGTGGGCAGCTTGCCCTTGGTGAGCACCCAGCGCACCTCGTCGTCGAGAATCTCCGCCGCGGTGCCCGGAATCGTATCCAGCCCGGCCTCTTTCAGCGCCGAGAGCCAATCGTGCACGCTCTGCCCGCCGCGCGAGGCGCCGTTGACGATCTCCATCGGGCTGAACGCGTGCACATGCATCGACGGCACCCGCTTCTTGACCGCCCGCACCAGATCGGCGTACCCGGTGACCGGCAGGTCGGGGTCGATGCCACCCTGCATGCACACTTCGGTCGCGCCTTCCACATACGCTTCCCAGGCGCGTTCGGCGACCTCGTCGGCGGAGAGGGTGAAGGCGTCGGCATCGCCCTTGCGCTGCGCGAACGCGCAGAACCGGCAGCCGGTGTAGCAGATGTTGGTGAAGTTGATATTGCGGTTCACCACGTAGGTCACGTCGTCGCCGACGGTGTCGCGGCGCAGCTGATCGGCCAGCGCGGCGATGGCGTCGAGTTCCGGGCCGTCGGCGGTGGCCAGCGCCAGGTACTGGCCGTCGGTGAGCCCGGCCGGATCCTTCTCCGCGGCGCGCAGGGCGCTCAACACGTCGGTGTCGAGCTTCACCGGCGCGCTGAGTGAAAGTACTTGTTCCCGAACGGTTTCCCAGTCGCCGAAGGCGCCGAGGCCGTCGCTGTCGAGCCCGGAATCGCTGCGGGATTCGGTATTGCGGCCCTCGGTGTCGATGGCGGTGTTGAGATCCACCCGGCCCAGCGACTCCCAGGACTGGTCGGGTTCTTGCCACGGGCGACCGGACGGATTCACGTCGCGGGCCAGACCGGTGTGCGGATCGGCCAGTGCCACAACATGTCCCAGCACGCGCGGGTCGATCCAGGGATTGCCGGCGAGTACATATTTCGGATGGGCCGTGAGCCGCTCGGTCAGCACATAGCCGGCCTGCGCGGTCACCTCGGCGAGCACCTCGAGGTTCGGCCACGGCCGCTCCGGATTCACATGGTCCGGGGTCAGTGGCGACACCCCGCCCCAATCGTCGATACCGGCATCGATCAGGGCCCGGCACTCGTCGAGCGACACCAGATTCGGCGGGGCCTGAATCCGCATCTTGGGGCCCAGCAGCAACCGGGTCACCGCGATGGTGGCGCGGAACTCCGCGAGATCCGCATCGGGGGTGTCGCGCATGGCGGTATCGGACTTGGCCAGGAAGTTCTGCACGATCACCTCCTGCACATGCCCGAAAGCCTTGTGCGACTTGCGGATCGCCAGAATCGAGTCGACGCGCTCGGCGTAGGTCTCACCGATGCCGACGAGGATGCCGGTGGTGAACGGGATGCTCAGCCGTCCGGCATCCGTGAGGGCGCGCAGCCGGACCTGCGGATCCTTGTCCGGGCTGCCGTAATGCGCCTGACCGCGCTCGGTGAACAGGCGCTCGGAGGTGGTCTCCAGCATCATGCCCATCGACGGGGCGACCGGCTTGAGCCGCGACATCTCCGCCCAGCTCATCACCCCCGGATTCAGATGCGGCAGCAGGCCGGTTTCCTCGAGCACCCGGATCGACATGGCGCGCACGTAGTCGAGAGTGGAATCGTAGCCGCGCTCGTCCAGCCACTGCCGCGCCTCCGGCCAGCGGTCCTCCGGGCGATCGCCCAGCGTGAAAAGCGCTTCCTTACAACCCAATTCGGCGCCCTTACGGGCGATCTCGAGCACCTCGTCGGGTTCCAGATACATGCCGTGGCCGTCGGCGCGCAGCTTGCCGGGCACCGTCACGAATGTGCAGTAATGACATTTGTCGCGACACAGGCGGGTGAGCGGAATGAACACCTTGCGGGAATAGGTGATGGGCAGGGTGTCCCCTGAATACGTCTCCCGCAACCCGGCATCCCGCACCCGCGCCGCGGAGGCGGCCAGATCCTCGAGATCCGCACCGCGCGCGTGCAGCAGCACCACGGCCTCGTCGAGATTGAGCGTCGCCCCGTCGCGCGCTCGCCGCAAGGCTCTGCGCATGGCCGAAGAACTCGGCGGAACGGGCGGTACACCAGGAGTCGGTAGCCCAGTGTGCGGTTGTTCGTTCACGCCGTCGATCATGCGCCAACCATCCGAGTGTTCTCCCTTCGGTGCCCTGTGACGTGAGACAACCCGGGGGCCTTCACGGGTTATTCCTGCTTCGGGCGACCAGTTTGCGCCCGGAACGACGCCGCGGACGAGTGCGCTGGTGAGAGCGTCGACAGGTGGCGGGCGCGTTAGGCTGCCGGTCACACCGGATACATACGAGGCGGCGATGCCATGCGATTCGGGTTACACGGATTGGGAATCGGCTCCGGCTCCCGGCCGGAGATCGTCCGGGCGACCGCCCGGCATGCCGAACGCCGCGGTTTCGCGACACTGTGGTGCGGCGAGCACGTGGTGATGGTCGACGACTCGTCGTCTCCCTACCCCTACTCCGACGACGGCCGGATCGCCGTCCCGGCCACTGCCGACTGGCTCGATCCGTTCGCCTCCCTGACCTACGCCGCCGCGGTCACGTCGACCATCCGCTTGGCCACCGGCATCGTCCTGCTGCCCGAGCACAACCCGGTGATCATGGCCAAACAGGCCGCATCACTGGACCGGCTCAGCGGCGGCCGATTCGGTCTGGGCATCGGAATCGGCTGGTCCAGGGACGAGTTCGACGCACTCGGCATCGCATTCGACGGGCGAGCGGCCCGCACCGCCGACTACGTGCACGCCCTGCGAACGCTGTGGCGCGACGACCCCGCGACCTACGACTCGCACTACGTCTCCTTCCGCAGCATCCGCGTCAACCCGAAACCGACCCAGCCCCGCCTGCCGATCCTCGTGGGCGGAAACAGCGACCGAGCGCTGCGGCGGGTCGCCGACTGGGGAGACGGCTGGTACGGCTTCAACCTCGACGGCGTGTCCGCGGTTGGCAACCGGCTACAACTCTTGGCCCGGTTCTGCGCGGACGCCGGACGCGATATCGCCGACCTGTACCTGGCCGTGGCCCTGCGAAACCCGGCCCGCGCCGACGTCGCCCTGCTCGGCGATCTCGGCATCACGGAACTGGTGCTCGTCGACGCCCCACCGGACAGCGCCGAGGAATGTCTCGTTTGGGTCGATCGGCTCGCCGACCGATGGATCACCTGAAACATGTCACGATGGCTGGTATGACCCGGTCGCCGGAAGTCTCGCCCGCGCGCACGATATCGGCCGCTCCGGCGTGGCGGGCCAGTCGGCGGGCACCGCTGTTGTGGGCGGCCGGGCCGGCGATCTTCTGGGCGTTCGTGCTGGTGGGTGAGCTGGTGTGGGTGGTGCTGGACGGCTCGCATCGGGCGTGGGCGCTCGCTCTGGTGGCGGCGACGGTGGTCGCTGCCGGGTTCGGCGTCGGGGTCGTGCCGGTGTGGCGATACGCGGTGCATCGGTGGGAGGTGACCGACACCGCGGTCTACACGCGGACGGGGTGGTTCAACCAGGAGAGCCGGGTTGCGCCGATTACGCGGGTGCAGACGGTGGATACGCATCGGGGGCCGTTGGAGCGGATGTTCGGGTTGGCGACGGTGACGGTGACCACGGCCTCCTCGGCGGGCGCGGTGCGGATCGCGGCGCTGGATCTGGAGGTCGCCGAGCGCACCGTGAACCGGCTGACCGATATCGCGTCGATTCATCGGGAGGATGCGACGTGAGTGATCCGCAAGTGGGGGCAACCGCCGACTGGCGCCGGCTGGATATGCGGATGCTGCTCGTGCATCCGGTGCGGGAATTGTTCAAATACATTCCCGTGCTGCTGGGCGCGGTGATCGTGGGGACCCAGAGCGGCGGGCCGGCGTGGAGTCCGGTGGCGGTCGCGGTGGTGATCGTGGCGTTCGCGTTGACGCGGTGGTTCACCACCAGTTACCGGATCGGCGCCGACTCCGTGCAACTGCGCCGGGGCTTGCTGCAGCGACGGACCCTGACCGTGCCGCGGACCCGGATTCGGTCGGTGGACGTGCACGCGGACCTGATGCATCGGCTGCTCGGATTGGTGGTGCTCGTCATCGGCACCGGGCAGCACGCCGATCGGGAGAAGCGGTTTCACCTCGACGGGGTGGATGCGCGGCAGGTTCCCGAACTGCGGGCCTTGCTGTTGCGGCCGGCCGAGAACACGGAGCCGGGCACCGGTGCGGCAACCGGCACGCCGAACGCGAATCCCGGGTCTTTCGGTCACACGGCCGACAGCGGATCGGCGACCGAACCTAGGATCCGTGCCCATTCGAATACGCCCGCACATCAAGGCACTTCGGTCCACAACGGGATCACCGCCGGCCGGTCCGCACTCCAGCGAGCCCTGAGCGGCGATACCGACGATCTCGCGGACGAGGCGATCGAGATCGGGCATTGGCAGCCGCGCTGGGTTCGGTACGCACCGTTGTCGCTGACCGGCCTGGCCATCGTCGGGCCGGTGATCGGCCTGGCCGCGAAGGTCGGGGTCGCCGATGTGCTGGTGCGTTCGCACGCCGTGCAGGACTTGACCGAGCACAGTGCGGTTTTCATCGCCCTCGCCGTGACGGGGGCGGTCACGGTGCTGCTGGTGATCGCCGCGATCGCCGCCTGCGTCCGCTACCTCACCACGTATTTCGGGCTGCGGGTACTCGACGACGGCGCGGCGCTGCATATCCGCGGCGGCCTGTTCACCACCCGTCAGACCACGCTCGACCTGTCCCGACTGCGCGGTGCGACGGTCAAGGAACCGCTGCTGCTCCGGCTGGCCGGCGGCGCCGAACTCGAGGCCATCATGACCGGCACCAGCCCGCGCCAGAAGCTCCTCCCCCAAGCGCCGCGCGCCGCCGTCGACCGCACCCTCGCCCAGCTCCTCACCAGCGGATCCCGCCGCACCGACGCCACCCCGGCGGGCGGCGCTGCGATCGCGTCCGCCGCCGCCCCCGCGTTGGTGGCGCTCGAACAGCACGGCCCGCGCGCACGGCGCCGGCGCTACACTCGCGCTTTCATGCCCGTGTGGGTCCTGCTCGCCCTCCTGGTCGCGATATCCCTTGCCGGACTTCATGTTCCGCTGTGGGCCTGGATTCTCCTCGCGGTCGTCGCGCTCTTCGCGGCGGCGCTGGCACACGATCGATATCGCGGACTGGGGCATGCGGTGATCCCGTCGGACGGCACGCGTCCGGTCTGGCTGATCACCCGGCGCGGATCGCTGGATCGCGACCGTGACTGCCTGGAGGCGCCGGGTGTGATCGGGTGGACCGTGCGGCAGACCTTTTTCCAGCGGCGGGCGGGACTGGCGACCGTGATCGCGGCCAGCGCGGCCGGGAAGAAGAAGTACGGCATCGTGGATCTGCCCATCGAACGGGCGTGGGCGCTGATCGACCAGGTGACGCCCGGGCAGCTGGGCGTGCGTGCGGAACACGAGACGACGCCCGTTTCGACACCGGACCACACCGTCGCGAAACTGCGTGCAACCTGACGCCGATGCTGCTGCGCGGCACCGATCACCGAACTGCATGTGACCGGCAGTTCTCCCATCAAAACTCGGCGTCGCACCCGGAATTGAGCCATATCTGCGTGTATGTGGCAGATAAGTAAGCGCGGATTCACGCATTGTGATACAACTCACCCCAGTGTTGTGAAAGGTGAGCTTTTATGGATCCGACAGCGAAGCAGCGCGCAGCCCTGGGCCTGATCTGCGATACGTTCACACCGGGCGACGGGCTGAGTTTGCCGTCGGCGACCGAATTAGGTTCCGTGGCTACGGTTTTCGACATCCTGAGCCGCAACCCGCGCCCCTCCGAGGCGAAACAGCTCGCCACCCTGCTCGATCTGTGGGATTCCCGATTGGCGGGGGTACTGCTCGGCAACCGGGGCCGGCGCTTCTCGGCGCTGACCGCCGACGAGCGCGAGCGCACCCTGCTCCGCCTCGGCGATTCCCGAATCGCGCTGAAGCGCACGCTGTTTCAGGCGCTCAAGCAGGCCGCTCTGCTGTCCTACAACGTCACGCCGGGCCCCACGGGTAGCCACCCGCTGTGGAAGGCCATCCACTATCCGGGCCCGCCCGGCACGCTCGCCTCGGCGCCGGCGCCCGCCCTCTCCGTGCTGCGTCCGACCGCAGCGACCACACTGACCTGCGATGTCGTCATCGTCGGTTCGGGGGCCGGCGGTGGCACCGCCGCCGCCGTACTGGCCGAGGCGGGTCTCGACGTCATCGTGCTGGAACGCGGAAACTATTACGACGACCGGGATTTCGGCACCGGGGAACTCGACGCCCTGCTCAATCTGTACGCACCCGGCCCGCCCGCCACCAGCGAAGGCCAGATCACCCTGGTCGCGGGCACCTGCCTGGGCGGCGGCACGGTGGTCAACTGGAGCACCTCGCTGCGCACGCCCGACGAGGTGCGCGCCGAATGGGCCGGACTCGGTGTGCCGCAGTTCGCGCAGGACGAATTCACCGCCGCCCTGGACGCGGTGACCGGCCGTCTCGGCGTCAACGACCGCCACTCCCCGCTCTCGGCGCGCGACAGCGTGCTGGAACGCGGCGCCACCGCTCTGGGCTGGCATATCGACGCCCTGCCCCGCAATGTCGGCGACGCGTGCGACGCCGGGGTCGAATGCGGCCGCTGCCCCTACGGCTGCCGCGTCGGCGCCAAGCAGTCGGTCACCAAGACCTGGCTCGCCGACGCCGCCGAGCACGGCGCCCGGTTCGTGGTCGACGCGAACGTGCGGCGCATCCTCGTGAACAACGGTCGCGCCGAGGGAGTCTCGGCCGTGAGTTCGAACGGCACCCCGATCGAGGTGCGGGCCCGCGCCGTGGTCGTGGCCGCCGGTGCGGTGCAGACCCCGGCGCTGCTGAAGCGATCGGGTCTGGGCAACAAGAACATCGGCGACTATCTGCGACTGCATCCCGCCGCGGCGGTCTTCGGTGTCTTCGACGAGCCGATCCGGCCGTGGGAGGGCGGTATGCAGGCCCGGATCAGCCGTCAGCACCGCGATCTGGACGGCAACGGCTACGGCGTCATCTACGAGACCGGTCCCATCCATCCCGGCATGGGCGTCGGTTTCATGAACTGGCGCGGCGCGGCGGCCTACCGGACGAATCTGCTGGAACTGAACAAGTCGGTGGCCCTCGGAGTGATCACCCGCGACCGCGACCACGGCAGTGTCGGCGTCGACAAGAACGGTGAACCGGTGGTCTCCTATCGGCTCTCCGACCACGATCGCGGCCATCTGCACACCGGAATCCTCGGCGCCGCACAGATTCTCGAGGCCGCCGGGGCACGCCGCATCTATTCCGGCCAGCAGGCCGGCCCCGCCTACGAGCCCGGACGCGCCGGGTCGCACGCCGAATTCGCCGCCGCGTGCGCCGCCGCCGGCTACGAACCCGGGCAGTGCGCGATGGGCGCGCTGCACATCATGGGTTCGGCGCGGATGGGCGGCTCCCCGGACATGTCGGCGGCCGACCCCGACGGCGCCACCTGGGACGTGCCGAACGTCGTCGTCGCCGACGCGTCCTGCTTCCCCACCGCGTCCGGGGTGAATCCGATGGTCTCGATCGAGGCGATCGCCCATATGAACGCGAAACGCCTTGCGGCGCGGTTGCGCTGAGCAGTGCCGGCGGTACTCCGCCGTGTCAGAGTCCGCGAATACCGTCCAGCAGCGCCTGCAGCAGGCCTACGTCGGATGCCTCGTCCTGACGAGGCTGGCGGTATTCGAGGCGGCCGTCGTCGATGAGGTCGCCGATGAGCACCTTCGTCATCGTCAGCGGAAGTTCCAGCCGCGCAGCGACTTCCGCGACCGACTGCGGTGTGCGGCACAACTCCACGATGGCGGCGTACTCGGGTTCGTGGCGGCGCAGCGCCGCGCCCCGGCCGATATCGACCACCAGGGTCAGCATGTCCAGCTCCGGCCGGTTGCTGCGGCCACGCCCGTGCGTGACCGCGTACAACCGGACCAGCGGTCCGGCCTCGTCGTCGAACCAGGCGTCACCGTCGTTCACGGTGACTCATCGTCGGTCGACGGCGAGATGTGAACCGACCCGCTGCACGGTCTGGTTCATCGCATACGCGACCATGCCCAGATCGGCGTTGTCCGCGGCCAGCAGGCCCAGGCAGGCGTTGTCGCCCGCGGCGGTGATGAACAGCACCGCCCGGTCGAGTTCCACCATGGTCTGGCAGACACCGCCGGCGTCGAAATGGTGTCCGGCGCTGCGGGCCAGGCTGTGCAGCGCGGAAGCCATCGCACAGAACCGCTCGGCATCGGAGTTCTCGAGCTCCGAGGAGTTACCCAGCAGCAGTCCGTCGGTGGACAGCAGGACCGCGTAGCGCACGCCGGTGAGACCCTTCACCAGATCATCGAGCAGCCAGCCGACGTCACTTCGGTTGGGATTAGCCATCTTCACCCTCGTCTGTGTCGAATTGTGATGCCGTGGAGCCGGTTTCGGCAGCGGGTCGGCGGCCCTGCCGAGTGCCCTGCTCGACGGCGCTGATCAGGTTGCGGGCTTGATCGGCGGTGCGTTGCCGAACGGTATTCGAGCCGGCCGCGGGCGTATCGGCGCGATCGGCCGAACGCACCCGGCGCGGCAGCGGCGGGCGGCCCTCACCGGCGCGAACCACGCCCGGAGTGGTCACGGGCGCACCGAACACCCCGGTCGCGGGCGCGGAATCGATGTGCTCGGAGGCCGAGGTGAACCAGGCCGAGCGTCGTGTGCCCGGGTCCGGATCGGTCGCCGGTGGCGTGGACACTTCGGTCACCGGAACATCCTCGGCGACAACCACTTCGGCACGGACGGCGGAAGCGTTGGTCGCCGGTCCGAGCACGGCGAACTCACCGGTGGCGGGTCCCGGATCCTCGAACTCCGTACCGTTCACGTCGCCGGCTTCCAGCACCGGCGTTCCGATCAGCACCACCGCGCGCACGCCGCCGTACACCGATTCGCGCAGCTTCACCGAAATACCGTGGCGGTTGGCCAATTTCGCGACCACGAACAGTCCGAGCCGGGTGTCGCTGGAGAGTGCGGCCACACTGAACTCCGGCGGATGCGAAAGCATCTCGTTGCGCCGGTCGAGCTCGTCGGCGGTCATGCCCAGGCCCTGGTCGACGATCTCCACCGCTACCCCGCGACCCACCACCGCGGCATGCACCTCCACCCGCGCCTGCGGCGGCGAATACGAGGTGGCGTTGTCCATCAGCTCGGCCAGCAGGTGGATCAGGTCGGCGACCGCGGTGCCCATCACCCGGGTGCGTGGAATGCGGCCGATGCGAATTCTGGTGTAGTCGAGGCTTTCCGCGACCGCGCCGCGAATCACCTCGATCAGCGGCACCGGATTGCGCCAGCGCCGGCCGGGCTGCTTACCGCCGAGGATGATCAGATTCTCGGCGTTGCGGCGGGCGCGCGTGGCCAAATGGTCGAGCTGGAACAGCAATTCGAGCTGGTCGGCATTCTCCTCGCGCCGCTCGGCCTGGTCCAGCAGCGCCAGTTGACGATGCACCAGCGCCTGGCTGCGATGGGCGATATCCAGGAAGATCGTGTTGATACCGGCGCGGGTATTCGATTCCGCGACCGCGGCCGATACCGCCGCCACCTGTGCCCGGTTGAACGCCTGCGCGACCTGGCCGAGTTCGTCGGAACCGAAGTCCAGCCGCGACACCTCCAACGGGGCATCCACCGTCTCGCCCGCCGACACCCGGCGCATGATGTCGGGCAGCCGTTCATCGGCCAATTCCAGTGTGTCGCGGCGCAATCGGCGCATCCGGCCGATGAACCGGTTCGCCAGCACCAGCGAGGCGAGGAAGGCCAGAACCGACACCAGCAACACCGCACCGCCGCCGGCCAGCGATCCGATGGCGGTGCGGTCACCCTGATCCCGCGCCTCGGCATGCGCGTCCCGGCTCTTGTCCTGCCACAGTGTCAGCAGTCCGGACGCGATCTGCGCGGAACCGTCCTGCCAGGCCTGCAGGGTCATCGGCAGCGGTTTCGCGGTCTGCCGGGTCGTACGCGAACGCGTGGTGTCGCCGGCCCGGGTACTCGAGTCGGCATCGTCGGTGCCCGGTGTCGGACCGCGCGCGGCGATCGCATCGGCCATCTCGTTGATCTGGGCCCACGCCGGGCTGTTCACGATCGCGTCGAGCTGATCCGCGCGTTGGCCCTTCAGCACCGAGAGCGAATAGGCGATCTGGCCGCGGTATTCACCCAGATAGTTGATGTACTGGGTCCACTGCGCGGGCGTCGACGTGTTCGTCACCAGGAACAATTCACCGAGTGTCGTGGCTTCGGACAGCGCCTCCGCGGCCCGCATCACCTGGACGGCATAGCCGAGTTGCACGGCGATGCCGGCGTCCGGTGCGACCCGGGCAGCCAGCATCGAGGCATCGATGATCGCCGCGGTGAAGCGGCTGAACAGTCCGAAAACCTGATCGGCCGGTGCCTGGCCGGAATCGATGCCGCGACGCACCAGCGGCAACTGTGCGAGCAGCTGGCCGTAGGCGGCGATATCGGCTCCGGAGTTGTCCGGATTCATCTTCTGCGCCTCGTCGCCCTTGGCGGTGAGGGCGGCCAGCGCCGCATCCGAGCGCTGCCGCGCCACCGTCAATTGTGCTGTGGCGCTGGGATCACCCGCCAGTTGCAGCATCGAGAGCCGGCGTTCCTCACCGAAGGTCTCCATGATGGCGACCGCGGGAGCCGCGGTGCTGCTGGCGAGTTCGGCCCACTGCCGGGCATCGCGGCCCGACCGCACCAGATACGACGCCGCGCCCACGCCGATGGCGAGCAACGTGACGCTGGAGATCAGCACGATCGCGAGCAGGCGCACGCGCACACTGACCCGCCCGCGCACACCCCGGCTCATCAGGCCGAGCCAGCGCGAATCCTTTGTGTTCACAGGCAATCCAGGAAGCTTCGACCACTCAACCACGGGTGATCTTCCTGTTGTCGGGCGATGTCCGCGCGCATTCGGATCTCGGCGCACCCGAGCCAACCGGCCAGCTGAGCAACCGGCCCCCACTTCCTAACCACACCACCCGCCGGGCGGCAGAACCACAGATAACGCCTGAGAGACTAACCGACCCTCCGGCCCGCTACAGCCGTTCGCCGATATCTCTTTCCGGCAATGCCTTTCCCGCGACCGGCACCGGTTCAGAGCGTGGCGGGCGTGGCCTTCGGACGCAGGAACGCGCGGCGGAACAGATAGAAACCCACCGGCACGATGCCGCACGCCAGCAACAGCGGAGAGGTCCACGAATCGGTCAGCAGCACATCGCCGCCGGGCCCGGTGGTCGAGCAGATCAGGAATCCGAACAGCCACGCGATCACCGGCAGCCCCATCGCGGCCGGGCGCGACACGACCACACCCATTCCCCGCACCAGCAGCACGTTCACCACCGCGGCGACCAGGGCCGCGATCGGGAACGGCGTGGCGCCGATGTAGAGCGGCAGATAGAGCACCTCGAGCACGACCGAGAGCAGCCCGTCGAACACCAGCACCGCCGCCAGCACGCCGCCGAGCACCGGCCAGGCATACTTCGACCCGCCGGGCACATACGCGGTCCGGCTGGTCGTCGCGGCCGTCACGGTACCGGCGGGAAGCCGAGCAGGGTCAACAGATGACTCTGCATATCGACGAATCCGTAGAGCACCGACAGGTACAGATCGTGCTGCGCCTGCCAGTTCGGCTTCTGGCTCTCGACGAACGCGACGATGGCGTCCTGCAGGCTCCAGTTGTACATGCCCAGCAGTCTAAGCCGAAGCACCCACGATCAGGCCAGCCCCGGTGCCGGCTCCCACGGTCGATCCAGCCCGGCGAACAGATCGTCCTCGTGTCCGTCCGGGCCCACCGGCCCGAGACGACCACGCACCAGCACGTAGTGCTCCTCCGGCAACACCGGCTGGGCGACATTGTTCGACAGCGCGAATTCGCGGCCCGAGGGCGCGACCGTCACCTGAGTCGCGTGCGCGCGCAAGGCGGCGCGCTTGGCCGCCAGCACATCCGAGACATCGACCGTGGTGGTCACGGTCTCACTCGACACACAGGCCAGCTCGCCCACCGCCGGCAACCGCCATCCGCTCGGCAGGGCCCCGGGCAGACGATCGACCGTGCGGCGGGCCAAGGCCTCGGTATGCCGGCGCAGCACGTCGGCATCGGTCACCGTCCAGTACACCTTCGGTGTATCCCAACCCTTTTCGGCCGCCGCGGCCACCGCGTCCATGGTGACCCGATGGGCACGCATATGGTCGGGATGGCCGTAGCCGCCGCGCGGGTCGTAGCCGACCACCACGCGCGGGCGCAGCCGCAGCAGCACCTCGCTCAACTCCGCCACCGCGGCCGGCCCGGAATCGACGAAGGCACGCGGGTGCGTCGGCACCAAGGGCTTGGGGTCGGCGGTCGTACCGGTCATCCCGGAATCCCGCCAGCGACCCGCCCCGCCGAGAAAATGCGGCGCATCGACACCGAGGGCGGCCAGCGCTGCGGTCAGCTCGTGGATGCGGAAGCCGCCCAGCTGATCGGCGTGGGCGCTGGTGAGCTGTTGCCAACGCTCCCCGATGACCTCGCCCTCCTCGCCGAGCGTGCAGGTCACCACGGTCACCGGAACCCCACGGGCGCGGTAGTGCGCGATGGTGCCGCCGGTGGCGATCGACTCGTCGTCGGGGTGGGCGTGTACCAGAACCAGTCCGCCGGTTGCGGTCACGACAGCCGCCGCCAGGTACTCGCGCCGCCGAAGATTCCGACCTGAATCGAACCGCTCAGCGAAACCCCGTCCATCCGCGAACTCGCCGCGGCGACACCGGTGTCCTGCACGATCGGCAGCACGGTCGCCAGATCCCACAGCTTCGGCTCCGCATCACCGATCGCCTTGGGCACATCCACCCCGCGCAGCGCCGCGTCGATCTGCGGTTGCAGCGAGGGATCACAGATCCCGGCCACATTGCTCGGCGCCTTGCGGATGGCATCGATCTGCGAGGTGTCCTCCTGACCGGGCGCTGCGACCGGCGGACAGCCGTACCGCGAGGACAGGATCGTCGCCGGATCCTCACCGGCCCGCTCCCAGCCGACCACCGCGTCGACGGTTCCGTCCGCGAGATCCTTCCCGTAGAGCTCGTCGGCCGGCAGGCTGCGCACAGACGCATCGATTCCGGCGCTGCGCAGCTGGTCGGCGGCGGTGTTCGCGACGGCCAGCGTGGTCTGATCCTTGTCCACCGCGCCGATCCGAATCGTCAGGGTCCGGCCGTTCTTGGCGACCGGACGCGGCTGCGGCGCGGGCGAGGTCGTCGGATTACCCGCCGCGGGAGACTCGGGCGCACGGCCGAATCCGGCGTCGGCCAGCAGCCCGAACGCCTGGTCGGGAGACGGCCGCGGCGGGGCCGTCGGCGCGTATCCCGGATCCGAGGGCGCCAGGATCTGCGCCCGCACCGGATCCACCCACGCGCCGGTCTCGGCGCCCACCGAGGCCAGCAACGCCGGATCGAGCAGCCCCAGCACCGCATGGCGCACCCGCGGATCGGCCAGATCCCCGGACCGCCCGTTGAGCACCATCTGCATCTCCCGCGCCTGCGGCATGATCGCGGTGCGCACCTGCGGAATCGCGGCCAGCTGCGCCTGCGTCGCGACACCGCCGTGCACCAGCGCCATCTGGGCGTCCCCCGCGCGCAGCGATTCGGCCAGCTGCGCCGGAGTTCCGCCGCGCCGCAACAGAATCTGATCCGGCACCGCCGGAGTACCCCAGTAGCGGTCGTTGCGTTCGAGCAGGATCTCCTCGCGGCCCGCGTCGGCCTGCTTCACCCGGAACTGCCCGCCGGAGATCGGATTCTGATCGATCAGCCCGCGTTCCACGGCCAGCGCCCGCTGGAAACCACCCGGTGCGTCCTTGAGCAGATGCGAGGGCAGCAGATCCGAAAACAGTTGCCGCCAAGCCGGATACGGCTGACTCATCGTCACCGTGACCGTCTTGCCGCCTTCCGAGGACTTCACATCGTTGATCAACCGGTAGCCCGCCGGATCCACCACCCCGGGCTGGCTGATCATCTGCTGCCACAGATAGCGGAAATCCTCGGCCGCGATCGGCGCCCCGTCCGACCACGACGCCTGATTCTGAATCTTGTAGGTCAGCGTGAACTGATCCGGCTGCGCCGGATCCGACGGCGTCACATCCGCCGACACCATCAACGCCGCATCCGGCACCCACTCCGTTCCCCCGGGCACGGTCGGCGACGGCACCGGACGAAACGGGCTCGGAAACACCATCGACGCAACGGCATTCGTCGCCGGCGACTGGTTCGACCGCAGATGCGGATTGAATCCGATCCCGATGTCGTCGACCGCCACCACCACCGTGGACTTCGTCGGCGTAGCCGGAGTCGTCTTCGGGCTGTCGGTGCTCTCGATCGGCGGCGGCGGATTGGCGGTGCACGCGGTGAGCACTCCGAGCGCCAGCATCAGCACCAGTACCACGCGCCGCCCTGCACGCATACGAACTCCCGACATCACGAGACGTACTCTAGTGTTTTCGGCCTCCTACGCGTTCTGGGCGGCGCGGTCGCGGGCCTTGCGACGCGACGCCTCGCGGCCGCGTTCGGTGGCGCCCAGGATCACCTTGCGCACGCGCACGATCTCGGGGGTCACCTCGACGCATTCGTCGGCGGCGCAGAACTCCATGGCGCCCTCGAGGTCCAGCTGCAGCGGCTTGGCCAGGGTCTCGAGCACGTCACCGGTGGCCGAGCGCATATTGGTCAGCTTCTTCTCGCGGGTGACGTTGATGTCGAGATCCTCGGCGCGCGGGTTGATACCCACCACGTGACCCTCGTAGGTGTCGGCGCCCGGCTCCACGAAGAACTGGCCGCGGTCGGCGAGCTGAATCATCGCGAACGGGGTCACCGTGCCGGCACGGTCGGAGACCAGCGAGCCGGTGTGGCGGGCGCGAATCTCGCCGGCCCACGGCGCGTAGCCGTCGAAGACCGCGTTGGCGATACCGGTGCCGCGCGTCTCGGTGAGGAAGTCGGTGCGGAAACCGATCAGGCCTCGCGAGGGGACGATGAACTCCATGCGCACCCACCCGGCGGAGTGGTTGCTCATCTGGACCATCTTGCCCTTGCGGGCGGCCAGCAGCTGCGTGACCGCACCCAGGTACTCGTCCGGGCAATCGATGGTCAGCTCTTCGAACGGCTCGTGCACCTTGCCGTCGACCTGTTTGGTGACCACCTGCGGCTTGCCGACGGTCAGCTCGAAACCCTCGCGGCGCATCTGCTCGACCAGGATCGCCAGCGCCAGCTCACCACGGCCCTGCACCTCCCAGGCATCCGGACGGCCGATATCGAGCACGCGCAGCGAGACGTTGCCGACCAGCTCCTGATCCAGCCGCGACTTCACCATGCGGGCGGTCAGCTTGTGGCCCTGCACCCGGCCGACCAGCGGCGAGGTGTTGGTGCCGATGGTCACCGAGATGGCCGGCTCGTCGACGGTGATACGCGGCAGCGCCACCGGGTTGTCCACATCGGCGAGAGTGTCACCGATCATGATCTCCGGAATACCGGCGATGGCGACGATATCGCCGGCCACGGCCTCCTCACCCGGCTTGCGCTCGACACCGATGGTCTGCAGCAGCTCGGTGATCTTCACGGTCTTGACGCCGTCACCGTGCATCCACGCGACATTCTGGCCTTTGCGCAGGGTGCCGTTGTGGATGCGGACCAGCCCGATGCGCCCGAGGAACGGCGAGGCGTCCAGGTTGGTGACGTGCGCCTGCAGCGGGGCCGACGGGTGGCCCTTGGGCGCGGGCACGTACTTCAGCAGCACCTCGAACAGCTCGTCGAGGTTCTCCGCATCCGGCGCGCTGCCGTTCTCGGGGCGCTGGGTGGAGGCCTTGCCCTCGCGGCCGGAGGCGTAGAGCACCGGCAGATCCAGCGCCAGCTCGGCCGCCTCGGACGCTTCGTCGTCGAGGTCGGAGGCCAGATCCAGCAGCAGGTCGTGGCTCTCTTCGACGACCTCCTCGATCCGGGCGTCGGGACGGTCGGTCTTGTTCACGACCAGGATCACCGGCAGCGAGGCGGCCAGTGCCTTGCGCAGCACGAACCGGGTCTGCGGCAGCGGCCCCTCCGAGGCGTCGACCAGCAGTACGACACCGTCGACCATGGACAGACCGCGCTCGACCTCGCCGCCGAAATCGGCGTGACCGGGGGTGTCGATGACGTTGATCACAGTGACGCTGCCGTCGCCGTGATGACGATGCACCGCGGTGTTCTTGGCGAGAATGGTGATGCCCTTCTCGCGCTCCAGATCACCGGAGTCCATCACCCGGTCGACCGGCTCGGCACGCTCGGCGAAGGCACCGGACTGCCGCAACATGGCATCGACCAGCGTCGTCTTGCCGTGGTCGACATGAGCCACAATGGCGACATTGCGGAACTCGACAGACGACACGTTGAATCCTCCTGCTGAATGAATGGGTTGCGGCCGACCCGCGCCGTAGCGGGTCCGAACAAGGCAGGTGGACTGATCTCACCGGACATGCGGCCAGCTACACAGTACCGAAACCCGGTCGGCCACCGTTTCCGGCATCATGGTTGGTTACCCTGGGCCGCATGGGCAAGGTGAAGGCCAAGGAGGTCGCACACCTCACACCGAAGAAGAAGTGCTGCCGCAAGAAGAAGCGCTGCCTGAAATGCCCTGTCGTGGTCTCGAAAATGAAGAAGTGCCAGGCCGCCGGGGTCAAGGGCAAAGATCTCAAAAAGGCTCTCAAACTCGCGCGTGCGGCCTGAGCCGCGACCGCTGGGGTAGAACCGAAAGTATGAGTACCCCATTGCTCTCCGACAGCGAGATCGCCACTGGGTTGCGCGAACTACCCGCCTGGACCCACACCGGCAGCAGCATCTCCCGAACCGTCGAGGCCCCGTCCTTCATGGCCGGCATCGAACTGGTGCGACGAGTGGCCGAATCCGCCGAGAAGGTCAACCACCACCCCGATATCGATATCCGGTGGCGGCGGGTCACCTTCACCCTCTCCACCCACTCCGAGGGCGGCATCACCCGCAAGGATCTCGCGCTGGCCGGCCAGATCGACCGCCTCGCCGATCAGAGCTGAACCGGCCTAACCCGCCACCGAACCCGCCGCGACCGCGGGCGCCGACACCGGTGTGCCCGGCCGCCCGCACTGCGCGCCCGCCCAGATGATCCACAGATAGGTCGCGACCACGCCGAAAACGTAGATCGCACCCAGCCAGGCCAGGACGGCCGGGCGGGAGATCTCCCAGATCGTCGGCTGGAAGAAGGTCAGGATCCACGGAATGCCGACCAGCGTGGTCACCAGCCAGAATCCGGCCACCACCCGTGCCCCCGCGATCGAACGCAGCGGACCGTGCACCAGCCACATCATCAGCGGCAGCAACCACACCCAGTGGTGCGACCAGGAGATCGGCGACACCATCAACCCGAACAGCTGCACCACCAGCAGCACTCCGAGCCGATCGCCGAAATCGACCGCGCGCCAAGCGAACCAGGCCAGCACCACGGTCAGCAGCACCGCACCCAGCCACCACGGCCCGAACGGGATGCGGTGCCCCGCCACATACCAGGGCGCTCCCGCGTCGTGGCCGAGAATGCGGCTCAGCGCCCCGCGCAGCGACTGGTTGACCACCGAACCGACCGGGCCGATGCGGTTGGCGTCACCGATCAGCGGCCCGAAATAGGTCCGCGTCTCCGACGGCGAGATCAGATAACTCACTCCGATCGTCGCCGCGAACACCACCGCCGACCACACCGCGGCCGCCCACCGCCGCTGCGCCAGGAAATACAAACCGGTGATCCCCGGCGTCAGCTTGACGCCCGCGGCCACACCCACCAGCAGCCCCGACAGCCACCAGCGGGCGGAGTACGCCGCCGCCAGCCCGGCCAGGAGCAGGAACACATTCACCTGTCCGTAGTCCAGCGTCGTCCGCGTCGGCTCCAGCCACAGCCCCAGCGCGGTCCACAGCATCGCCGCCGCCCGCCGATCCGACTCCGCCGCCGAACCCGGCAAGAGCGCGAAAGCGATCCGCACCGACGCGTACAGCGCCACCACGATCAACCCGAACCACAGCAGCGTCACCAGCCCGAACGGCAGGAAATGCAGCGGGTAGAACACCACCGCGGCGAACGGCGGATAGGTGAACGGAAGCGGGAAATTCGGAGTCTTGTCGGCATAGACGAAGTCGTAGAGATGCCCACTGCCCAAATTGGCCGCGCCCTCGACGTATACGCGCAGGTCGACCACGTCGAGCCCGTGTGGAAGCACGAACATCAGCACCAGACGGGCCACGACCGATACGGCCAGAACAGCCCCGGCCACGCGGATGTCGGCCAAACGGAGGTGTCGGGTCACGGGCGGTAATTCTGCCCTCGCTTCCCGTCGTGCGTAGCCCCGGGCATACGTCGACGACGTGTCCACCCTCAGCAGGTCTCGGCCCGCCTCGATTTTGGACTGACGGAGCGAAGGAGCGCAGCGACTGAGCGGAGGAGGGAAAAATCGAGGCCCAGGGGGCCGAGACCCCGCCGAAGCGAAGCGGAGGCCAAAGATACAGGTTATGTTCTGATAACGCGCCGGGCGCGGTGATCGGAATTGCCGGGCGGTGCAGGCAAGATCACACCCATGGCTGTACAACACGGCGGCACTGTCTTTAGAGTGTCGCGAAGCGATGCCCGCATCGCACGATGTTCTCGCATCACATGACGAGGTAACCCCGAGGTTAAGGACGGCAACACCAGTGCTTCGCACCAGAGGAACGCGGTTCGCATTGTCCGTGCTGGCCCTGACAGCCGGCGCGACACTCGCCGCGTCGACGATCGCGGTTGCCGAACCGGCACCGAAGGCCCAGGCCGTTGATGTTCCGCTGGTCCCGGAGGGCGTTCCGGTCGACGCGATCGCATCGCTGGCTCCGGCTATCGTCGGCGCTGCCGCCCAGGCGGGCAACATCGCCTCGCCGGGCGCTCAGACCATTCTCGATCAGGCGATCCAGCTACTCGAGCAGTCCAATCTGCCGCCGCAGGTCAAGCAGACGTTGCAGGCCATCGTCGCCTTCCTCAACGGCAGCGGTGGCGGCGGTCCCGAGATCCCGAAGAACGGTCCTGCCATCGCGCAGTTCCTGTACCCGACCATCGGCAAGGACTGCATCGGCCCCGGTTCCGACTCGGTCGGCACCGCGCTCGCGGTTCCGGGTCCGGCCGAACTGCCCCCGCCCGGACCGGCCGCCGGTCAGGCCGGCTTCGTGTTCACCGCGCTGGGCACCAAAGGTCTGACGCCGCAGCAGAATCCGCCGATGACGGTCCAGTGGTACAACCTGGACAACCACCGCGGCGGCACCGTGGCGCTGACCGACGAGGCGCACATCAACCCCGACGGTCCGGCCACCCTGTCGGCCATCGTGGACACCGGCCCGGGTCGCGTCGTCTCGGTGATCGCGGGTTCCCTGACCACCCAGCCGGCCGCCGATCAGGCGCCGATCACCTGCTCGTTCCTGCCCACGCTGGGCCTGTTCACCGTGGCGTCGGGCCCCGCCCAGGCCGCGGCTCCGGTGAACCCGGCCGGCACGGTGCCCGCCGCGCACGCGGTGCAGCAGCCCGCAGCGGTACGCCCGCAGAACTGATCTCGAGCTCCCGACGGCCCGGAGATGTCGCGAAGGCGACACTCCGGGCCGTTTGCTGTCAATGCGCCGTGGGATGTCCCCGACTGTGGTAGACCGCTAGGTATGTCGACTGTCGATCAGCTCGAACGGTCTGCACCCGTCACGTCGGACACCGGCGCCGTCCCCCGCGGCCGGCGTGGGAAAGCCGGGCATTCGGTGATGTCGCGACGCTCCTACCGATCGGTGTTGTCCACCCGATCACATCGCTCGATCCTGTCGTTCCGATCCGAACGGTCGATCCTCTCGATCGGCTCGGCCTACTCCGTTTTGTCGATCGGCAGCGTCGGATCGGTGCTGTCGGTCGGTTCGGTGGGCTCGTTCTTCAGCCTCGGCTCGGCGTTCTCGGGCCTGTCGCGATGGTCGCTGCTGTCGTGGATGGGTGTGCGCGACGCACCCGAGGCGCGCCCGGCACTGACGGTCGTCCCGGACGAACCCGATCTGCTCGCCGACCCCACCTGTCACTGCCAAACGTAGGTAGCTGCCGATTCACCACCCGCTGGTGATCACCACTGCCCGTACTGCGCGGTGAGGATGTTGTTCACATCCACTCCCACCCCGTCGACCGTGCGATCGTCTATCTCGACCTGATGCAGATTCGCTGCCGGGTGCACGAACCCCTTCGGCGTCCCCCAATTGTGTTGCCAGTACCAGGAACCCAGGCCGGCGACCTTGGCCAGTTCGATGGTCGGCGCATTGGCGTAGACGCCGACATTCTCGTTGCCGAGCACCGATTTCCAGCCCTCGAGGTACGGCGCGATGAGGGTGGCGAAATCGACCGGCGTCGGATTGTCGTCGATGGAGGCGTAGATCGGCACCCCGTCCGGGCCGCCGGCCTCGCGGTGCAACTGCAGACCGCGGTCGGCGTGACGCTTGCCGGCCTCGAGCCCGCCCTTCCAATCCGCGGTGGCACCCTTGCCGAACTGGTAGCACGACACCACGGTGAGCCCGGCCGCGTGCAGCGCGTCGACCTCGCTCGCGCGCAACGGCTTTCCCACCATCCATTCCGCGCCCGGGCGCCGGTCGGAGACATAGCGAATCGCGCCGGCATGTCCCGCGGCGCGGATCGCCGCCGCGTCGGGCACGCCGCCGGCATAGTCGAGCAGGGTGCCGAGGACGTGGTCGGCGGAGGCGGTCGGTGCGAGGACGGCGGGTGCGAGCGCGGCCAGACCGGCTGCGGTGGCGGCGGCACCGGCATATCCGAACAAGGTGCGGCGGGTCATCGGAACGGAACGCATCGAAACTCCTTCGCGCTGCAGCGATATAGAGATCTCATCTGATGCCGGCCACCCCGCGGACCGGTGGAAATGCAAGCGTGTCCGGCGCGCCTTCCCCGACGACAACACTGCTGTCATCCACGCGCCGGAAGCCTCGAACGTGGACTCATTTCACCACATGCACATATGAACCGCTAGTGTTCTGCGCCTGAAATCCGTTGCAGATATCGTGCGAGGGAGTCGAGGATCTCTTCGGCGGTCTTGCGCC